>JBIKYZ010000097.1:0-16875 GCA_044354985.1 Pseudanabaena sp.
GAATGCAATCGAGATGCAGTATCATTCTTGCCTTCAAAAGCTGGAACAATTCAGCAAATGCTAGCAAGTGGAAAAATACAAGACTGCACTGGACAAAATTTAAAGATATAAATCAGTGCAATTGAACTAAGCTTACCCATTCTACTACATGAGTATGGGTAGGCTAATTTTCTATCACCAACATCACCAACCTTTGTGATAGAAAATTAGCAGAAATTTTATGACGAATATAAGGAGGAGATAAAATAATGGTATGGAAATACAATGCGTCTGACCTACCGAGTGGCAGTAAATCCAGGCAAAGCCACGTAGAATTCATTCGCATAAATCTCAAACTACTGCTATCACTATTGCATGGCACGGCTACAAAAGCGAAGGAAGAGGAGCTATCATCATTGATGTCAACAAATCCAAAGAATCTATTTTCCATGCATGAGTACCTTCATTCAAATAATTTGCATCCGTGTTAATTATCTCAATTCTTAACACGGGTAGCAGCTTAAAGCGGGACACTTTGATCTGGGTTTTGCCTAGTGAAAATGACTGTAAGACTAATTTTAGGGATTTGCCTTAAGTTATCGACAAATACGAATTTGTGGAATAATAATAAACCAATCTTGCATGATTTCACCAGTTACGGGATCGGTTTGTATGTGTCTATAAATGCCTCTTATAGTTGTTTCCCCATCTCTAAATACAAAGCTATTAGGGCTAATACCTTTTTGTATTAACTCTTGACTTTTGCTCCTAGATAAAGCTCCAATTTTTATATTGTCTTTAGTACGGATATCCCAGCTATTACCCCAATATGACACCTTGAGAAATAAGCGATCGCCTTCATGGAGATTTTTAATAATTTCTTGCCTATTTTGAGTGTCTGGATCACCTAAGTTAATATCTCTTGGGTTCATGTCTGCATAATAAATAAATTGTGGTAAATCGATAGTTGAAATCCTAATGGGATAGGGTGTAGCTTCAGCCTCCCTCACAAATCCGCAATCCGAAGTTCTAGTTATGATTAGTTTCTCTTTAGCGCGAGTCATGCCAACATAGAATAGTCTTCGCTCGGACTCAATTTGGTCTCTACGCTCAGAGAAACCATTAGCAATTAAAATGACATAGCGAAACTCAAGCCCTTTTGCTCCATGACAAGTGGTAACCAATATTTCATCATGTTCTATCGAAACATCAGGGCTTTCATTGAATTCGTAAATTGAGGTAATAATCTCACTAATCGTAATTGGAGTAGATAAATCTTCAAAGCCGTATCCTCTTTCCTTATCAATATCCTCAGCAATTTTAATTAGTGTCTTAACAGTTGGCTCGGATAAATTTCGGCTAGTCTTTTCAAAGAATTGAACAACGTAGGATTGTACCGACTCTTGCTTAGAAAGGACATGATGCGAGTTTTCTTCTAGGTAAGTAATTAAAAGTTGAGTTGATAGATTGCGAATTAATTTTATCCCAACGCTTTTAAGAGAATAAGTAGGTATTCCAGCATTAAGATCTAGTAAGACTCTTACTTCATTGAGGTTATCCCAGTTTCTGGCTAAAATGGCAATTTCGTTGTATTGAATACCTAAATCTCGCCATCTTTTCACTTGTAGCATGATGTATTTTGCTTGATGGGCAACACTGTCAAATCTTAGATCTTGTGCTTCTAGTCCAATTTGTACTACTCGTTCATTGTCAATTCTGACCTGTTGATCTTCACCACTTTTTAGGCGATCGCTATTATGTAGAATTAATCGATTTGATGCAGCAATAATCGGCTCAGTAGAGCGGTAGTTCTCGGTTAGTAAAAACTGCTTAGCTTGATATTCGGCTTGGAAAGATCGGATATATCTATTGTTAGTGCCGCGCCATTCATAGATGTTTTGATCGTCATCGCCAATTACACAAATATTAGTTTGAACTGAGCGAGATTGCTCTTCAGCGCTTTGATTTTGCAATCCCGCAATTAGTTTTACCAAGCGATATTCTTGCTCGGCAACATCTTGATATTCATCTACAAAGAGATACTCAGTACTGCCTAGAAGCTTGATAATCTGTAATTGTCGATCTTCATCTTCTATATCTTCCTCAATTAAATCGCAGGCATCTTTTATTAGATTGGCGAAAAGACCATTTGATTCTTGTGAAGAAATGCTCGTTGGATCGACGGTACGACCGAGAATAGCTAAGGCTAGTCCATGAAAAGTATTAACCCTAAGTCGAGAAGCTGCGGCTCCAATCAGAGTCTGCAAACGCATTCTTAGCTCTCGAACAGCGTTTCGGTTATAAGCTAAAGCGATAATACGAACGGGGTCTACTCTTTTGACTTTAACTAGATAGGCTATACGGTGGACGATGGTGCGAGTTTTACCAGAGCCTGGTCCTGCGATGACCGATATTGCTGGAGCTTCAGACAAGACTATTTCATTCTGAACGGGATTGAGTGGACTGACAATAAGATCGTAATCTTGCTGGGTAACTGGTCGCTTAGCGGCATCGTCATCGGTATTGGGATAAGCGGTAGTAAATTCCGAACGTGAGAGAGAAAAATAATTCTCTATATACTCCTGTGGGTCGCAATCTTTTTGTTTGTGCCGTTCGCCATAGTCAAGCATGATATGAGTTCGGCGGACTTGCTCTTCGTAATGAAGCTTGACCGTTCTTGGATATTCTCTTTCGATTTTTGTTACCTTAGCAGTCTTAATTACTCTAACTTTCATAGATTGCTGAAACAGATTTAAGCCATCGGCAATTCTTACGATTCTATGGCGATGCATCCAAGCTAAGGCTTTTTCTAAATCCTGTAATTCCGATACTATAGGACTAGAAAGCTGATTTACTGCTGAAAGCAATTGAACTAAATCTTGTCTTAGATGAAGCTTAGATCCACTAAGTTCGCCAAGAGATGAATATATGACCTCGATTATCTTTTCAATAAACATTCTATGGGTATCTAAATATTCGGGTACAGAAAAATTATTTAGTATTACCACATCGCGATTAAACTGTTTTAAATCTAGCCATTTTAGGGATTTCCACCCCTCTAAAATTTCCAGAATTTTCCCCGCACTCAATTTTTGATTATGAGATGGATCTAGTCTTGTAGCCAGTCCTTTACAGTTGATTTGCCTTTGTTCGTGATCACCTATGAGATTTACGATCTCTTCAACGATCTGCTCTTCTAAAGTTTTATGCTTTTCGTAAATGTTTCTGGCATCATTCTTCCTATTACCTTTATCAATTTTGGTGATGAGTAGAGTGATTGGGATCTTGGATGTGCATACATTTGCAATGTCCAATTCATTAATATACTTCTTTAAGACTTTGATATTGATACCTGCGCGTTCGCTCAACTGTTCTAGGGGATAAGGTGCAGTTTTATCTTGGCAGTAAGCTTTAGCGATGTGCATAGCTGAAATCAATCTATGAAATTCTTCTGTACGTTCCTTGGGGAAATTATTAGCACGAGCATAGAGATCGAATACTTTATGAGAATCTTCAGGAGATTGTTGAAGAAGTTCAAATTCTACGAAAGTAGACTGGTTTTCTGCCCGTTCGACCATGCCGAAGGCTTCGAGATATTGTAGTGCTACTTTGATTTTTGTATCTTTCTGCTCGTATTCCAAAGCGAATTCTTCGTCGAGGTCGCTACTTTGGAATATTTCATTTACCGACACCCAAAAATAATCTTCTGAAACCTTCCCAGTTTGAATGCTATCGCGGAGAGAGCGAACGGCAATAAATAAGTTACGTAAATCGGTTTCTGATAGCTGATTTAGACTCTGAAGAAAGAAAGTCGTGTCAGCATCTTGAGGGTCAAATAGTAACGTGCAGATAGCTGGGTGCTCGTCTCGTCCTGCCCTTCCTGCTTCTTGGACGTATGACTCTAAATTGCCAGTTATACTGTGATGAATAACCGATCTCACATCTGGGCGATCAATTCCCATGCCAAAAGCACAAGTCGCCACAATTACATTTACTTCTTTGGCTTTAAACTTTTCTAAAATTTCTTGCTTATCTTCTCTTGGGATTTTGCCGTGATAAAATCTTGCATCAATTTGATTTTCGTTGAGCAAACCTGCTATTTTTTCAGTGTTTTTTCGAGTTGCTGTATAGACTAGAATCGCTCCGTCCTGTGAGAGCGCACTTCTAACTTGTTCGATGGCTAATCGATCTTTATCTTGCTTATTAGCAGATACAATCCGATATTTTAGATTTTCCCGAATGCTGCTTGAGGATATTTCGGTAATCTTAATGTCATATTTTTCAAATAGTTTTTTGATATCTGACCGTACATCAAGTGTAGCAGTTGCGGTCAAAAATGCCATTAGAGGTAGATCGCGCTTTTGCTCTTGATAGAGTTCGACAATAAATTTAGGAGCATAACGATAATCTGGTCTAAAATCATGTCCCCACTGGCTAATACAGTGTGCCTCGTCAAACACGATTAGGGATGGTAAACGCTCTTCAAGCAAAGATCTGATGCTAAGCGATCGCAATTGTTCGGGGCTGATAAAGAGTAGATCTTTTCCTCCATTCCGTAATTCGTCTAATCTCTCTCGTCTTTCAGATGCTGTAATATTCCCATTGATAAAGGTAGAAAAAATAAACCCTTTTTCTTCGAGTCCTTTTACTTGGTCTTCCATTAATGCCTGAAGAGGCGAGATAACGATAGTAAAGCCTTTTTGCCTCTGAGATAGCATCCAAGCAGGAAGCTGATAGCAAAGGGATTTGCCGCCACCAGTTGCCATCAAGATTAGAGGATTTTTACCTGCAAGAATATCTTGTATGGCTTTTTCTTGGATAGTACGAAAGCCTGAAACCTTAAAGTCTTTTAAATATGGTTGATAAGTAAATTCTCGTGGAAATTTAACTGGGCGTAACTGGTTGAAAATAGAAGGGAAATCGGGGAGTCGGCTTATCCATCCTCCTAACGGCTGTTTTGTTTTAGTGAGGTTAGATTCATAATTCCAAGCAAGTATTCCAGCTATACATAGCTTTTGGTCAAAACTGAGTGTGGTTGCTTGATCGATAAAGCTAATGAAGTTTTCGATATCTAGCTCGGAGATCGCATCTGGTGGTAGCTCATTGGTATTAGGTAACAAGCATTTATCTATACCAAAAAATTGACGATATGCCTCACTTGCTAAGTCTTCTCCGCAACTGAACAAATAAGCGTATATATCGACAAGTTTTGCTGGCTTAGTCTTCAGAGCATTTAAAATTGCCTCTAATAGGCTTCTAGTCGCGAGAGCATCTTCAAGGGGATTATTGGTTGCATATTCGCTGAGCTTGTAGTCTTTGTTGAGTTTGTGCGATCGCTCTAAGGGAAATGCGATGATCGATAGCTCTAAAGTGTCGATAATTACCCAAGGATCGAGCGTCGGAAACCGAGTAATTAGATATTTATAATCAAAGCGACGAAAATTATGCCCACAAATATGTAAGCCTTGTTCACGTAAAGACTCTAAGCTTGTTTGAGCAGATTCAATTACTTTAAAGTCTTGCTCCAGAATTAAAGATGCTGAACCTATTCGATGAATTTCTTCTTTCAGATCTACTTCAAGATCGATATAAGCGTATTTTCTGAGGATCTTATCTATACTGCTATTAAAAAAAATCTTCTCTGGTATAGAACTATCGCTAGGTAAACTGTCGATCATGTCATTTAAGTGATTATCTAAATTTGGAAAAATATTCCAACAGATGCGGTTAATTTGTTGTTGTGAAAGGGGGGTATCGAATTGGTACGGAAACATGTCCCGCAATCGTTGTCTAAACTCCTCTTTATCAATACCCTCAAGCATCTCATCTTGGCAGATGACCAAATTTGACTCTATGACTTCGCCTAACCCTTGCTTATCAAAAATTGCTCTGGTGATATTGGTAAACACTACACCACAGCCATAGGGGACGATACATTTACCAGCGTAGTCTCTAGCGATCGTATGGACTAGCTCGGCATCACGTTCTAAGAGCTTGACAGCATGAAGGACATAGTTTCGGGCTTGTTCTAGGGGATTTTTGACTTGCTTATGTTCGCTGGTATTGCGATCGGCGATCGTCCAGTTGGCTCTAGTAGACAGTCAACAACAAATTAACCGATAATAAATGGGTTATCTAATAGTTGAAAATATGCCAGCCAAGAAATATATAGTATCACTGACAAAAGAAGAGCAAAAAAGTTTAGAAGATCTGACAAAAACAGGAAAAGCCGCTGCCGCCAAAATAAATCACGCCAAGATCCTGCTCAAAGCGGATATCAACCGAGAAGAAGGAGGATGGAAAGATCAGGCGATAAGTATAGCGCTTGATACCAGCGTTAGCACCATCGAACAAGTGCGTCAACGCTTTGTCGAAGAAGGATTAGAGTTAGCATTGAATCCCCGTCGGCGCACTTACTCCCCAAAAAAGTTGGATGGAGAAATAGAAGCGCATTTAATCGCCATTGCTTGTTCAGAAGCACCAGAAGGAAGCAGTCGTTGGACATTACGCTTGTTAGCAGACAAGATGGTGTCATTAGGCTATGTGGAAAGTATTTCCCACGAAAGTGTAAGGCAAGTGCTAAAAAAAACGATCTTAAGCCTTGGTTGAAAGAATGTTGGGTAATTCCGCCTGAACATAATGCCGAATTTGTGTGTCAGATGGAAGATGTTCTAGAATTGTACAAACTACCCTATGACCCTGATTACCCAGTGGTCTGTTTTGATGAGAGTTCCAAACAATTAGTTTCGGAAACTAGACAGCCGCTACCGATAGAAGCGGGACAACCTGAACGTTATGACCATGAATATGAACGGCAGGGTGTTTGCAATCTATTTATGTTCTTCGAGCCTTTAGCTGGTTGGCGACATGTGGAAGTGACAGACCACCGCACTCAACTTGACTATGCTCATCAGATGAAGTATTTAGCCGATGAACATTATCTTAACGCTAAAAAAATTAGGCTGACTCAGGATAATCTGAATACCCACGTTAAGTCTTCCTTGTATAAAGCATTTCCTCCTGCTGAGGCACGGCGCATTCTCGACAAGTTTGAGTTCCATTACACTCCTAAGCATGGCAGTTGGTTGAATATTGCCGAGATTGAATTGAGTGTTTTGTCGCGTCAATGTCTTGACCGTCGTATTCCTGACAAAGAAACTTTGAAATCTGAGGTTACTGCTTGGGAAAATCGCAGAAATGCTCTTGCTTGTAAATGTAATTGGCAATTTACTACTGAAGATGCTCGGATTAAATTAGCTCGACTCTATCCTGTAATTGACGCTTGACACTCTACTAGATACATTTACGATCGTGTCAATTTTCCAGTCTTTGACCTCTAGGACTAATAAGCCTCTCAGTGGGTGCAGGACAATAAAATCGGGGTGCAGTTGCTTTTTGCCGATGGGTACGTCATACCAGATTAGATAATCGTCATCTAGTTTCTGCTCTAATCTCACCGCAAAGCGCTTTTCGCCTGATGTCATTCTGGCGACGCAACTGTTTAGAGAAGGGATGAGTGAGGGCATATATCATTATTCCCCACAAATCATATGAACATGATATTAATTAAACTTAAATTATTGAATCCGATCCTCTCATCATCATGAAATTACCAACCGCAGATAATAGCTGGACTGATAGTACGCAAGAACATAATCCAGAGCTTTTTCAAAAGGCAAGCCACATCCTTGAGACTAATCTTTACTGCACACTATCTACCGCCTCTCCTGATGGTGAACCTTGGGTTAGTCCAGTCTTTTTTGCCTTTGATCAGCAGTGGCATCTGTATTGGTGTTCAGCCGTTGCATCTAAACACTCACAAAACATTGAGAAAAATCAAGGTAAGGTAGCAGTTGCTGTTTTCGATTCAACAGTTGCAGAGGCTACTGGGAAAGGATTGTACTTTTATGGTATTGCCCAACAGGTGCAAACAGAATTATTACCTGTAGTAATTGAATTGACTTATCAACGGTCTAGCAAGCTCAGGAAAATGAAAACTGCCGAAGATTTTGCCGTGGATTCAGTAAGACAACTATATCAATTTGTTCCTGAAAAAGCATGGCTCACAGGCGAAAGATTACCTGTTGGCGATCATCTTGTTGATACTAAAATTGCGATTGATTTGAAATGGTGCAACCTACAAGAAAAGCAATAAATGCAGGAACAGATGGTTCGACATTCTTAGAACATTTGGATGCGATCGGGGGTGAGGGTAATGGGATATGTGGACAATGTTATTTCTGTTTATCCTTGTGTCTAGCGCGATCGAACTGGCGGCGCTTCCATCGGTAGGTATTGCTTCTGAGTGAGATTAGTTGATAGAAGCCGTCTATCAGGAAATCTAGGAACTGTCGAAGTCGAGATCGCTTTTTCATAGTCGTTTCCTCTAGAACGGATTTAGGTTTTATTGAACTCTAACTTCCCCACATAGTCGAATTTGCCTCTATTTTCAGTTGAAGTAAATAAACTCACTTCATAGTTTCCAGAGCTAGGAAGAGGACAAGAAACTTGGCTATCCTGAATAGGTTGACCGCAGTTCTGCGAACCACTGCTACCTTTAGGACTGTAACTAGCCAAGATCCATCGTTTCTGAGGGTTAGCTAGGCTAATCACTGCATTAGTATTAGTGTCCACTTGCGATCGCTGTGGACTAATCAAAGACAGTCCATCGGCAAAGAACTTGGGACGCATCATCGGCTGACGTAGAAACTCACCTTGATTAATTGGGTTGGAGCGTAATTGCCATGCTGGATCTTTTGGGAAATGGGTAATGCCAATTACTTCTGGCGGAGGCATTAGATACTCAGTGCGATAGTTTTTGGTAAAGCCTTTTTCTCGACTGACATAGCCACTATCCCAAGTTGGATCGATTAAGTACCATTGACCATTAACCTTAACCCCATTCCACGCATGACCCTGACCGCTTAACTCACTTACCTGAGAGCGAGATTTACCTGTCACATAGACAATCTCAACTCCCGCCGCTTTACCTAGTGCCTCTAGCAACTTGGCATAACCCGCACAAACCGATTTACGAGTGCGAAACACTGTCTCTGCATCCTGTGGTGGATATACACCAGCAAAATATGACTCGGCATCATAGGCAACGCGATCGGCAACATAGTCATGTAAGGCTTTCACGCGCAACACTGGATCGGTTTCTTTGCTGACAATATACTGAGCAACGGATTCAATGCTTGTTTCTACATTCGCTGGCATACTAGCGATCGCAGGATGTAAACCCTGTCCATCCCATGCCCATGAATTTTTTGCAGCCTGATTAGTGGTTTGGGGCTTATTCGCAGTGGGCTGAGGCTTACTGGTATCAAGTTTTGGTTTGCTTGTCGATGGACTAGGCAAGTTCTCAAAAGGATTTCTCGCTACTCGATCTGTTTGCGGTTCTGGCTTGATCTTGTTACTGCCATCGTCATATCTCTCATAGGGATTTTTGTTAAAGGCGTTATAAAGCCCCTCCAATCCCCCTGCGATTTTGAATAGGCTTTGTCGCGTAACATCTACTGCGTCCCCCTTCATCCCGCCTAGCATCCAGTCCCCTCTTGTTGACAGAGCGATGAAGCTATTACTTGGTTGCCATATTAATAGCCCCGCGATCGCTACAAGGTTAATCACCAAAGTTCGTATAGTTAGGCGATCGCCCCAAGTTAATGTCTGTTCGCCTGACTTACCCAATTTGCGCCGCTTGTAGCTTGACCATAGCTCCCATAGCAGAGGCAAGACTGGAAAAAGAAATACCCCTGCGATTACCGATAGCAAAGTGGAACGATTAGAGAATGCTGCAAGGGAAGATGCAAGCCATACACCCAGAACGGGTGTTAGAAAGATACAGGCATAGATTCCCAGTTTTAAGATTGTCCCAATCAACTTCAATAACAGTTTCATAACTACTCTAAACACTCGACTATTTCATTCAACTCAGCGATCGCTCGAACTAAGCGATCGCGCAAAGCATCGTCAAGCTTGGGATTTTGCAAAGCTACCTCTTGGATGGCGGCTAACCATCTGCGATCGGGACATTGCTAACGGCGGCGCGTAGTCCCATATTGGTGAGTATAGCAAGGTGAAAGCCTGTCATGTCTTGATCTCCATAGTTATAGAAACCATCCCATAGCTCTAGTTTTTCGGGTGTATATTCGAGGTATTGATCGAAGGTGATTGGGGTACGATCGAGTTGGGGTTGAGGGAGAGCAGGTTGTGTCATTGAAATCAGTCCGTTTGTTAATTTGAAATTAGTTATTAAGTAAGGAATATAAAAACTAGTGCAACTCTAAGCCTTTTATCTCTGCACGCCAGTCTTGGTCATAGCGAAGAGTTATCACATAAAAATTTGCTGTATCTCTTAGATTGTCGCGATCGCGCCGATCTTTTTTTCGTTGTTCGGGAGAGTCGTGAACGGAACCGTCACAGAAAACAGCAATTTTCTCATTTAGGTAAACGAAGTCAGGTTTGATATTTGCTTCTTCGATGAAGTATTGGGCTGCATCAGGTAACTTGTAATGCTGGTCGTAAATTTCCTGAAGAACTTGTCTTTCAAAATCGGAGTTTGGATCTGTTTGGGAAAGTAGGGATTGATATTGTTCTTCTCTGCTGATATCTGAGGAATGACGCTCGATTAGGCTAGTTGTTAACTTATCTAAGTAGTTATGAATTAGATGGCGATCAAACAAGGCATGATCCAATTGGTTACTATAGGACAATAGACATTCATAACAGGCTTTCACACAGTCAGGCTTGTCTTTATCTTCGGTAAAGTGGCAAATATCTAGCGCCTCTCTAGCAATACGTTGGAATGCTTTGGAGTCACTAATGATTTGAGATAGCACACCCGCACCACCTTCCGCAGCTTCCCAGAATAATAAATATTTACCATTGCCAAGACGTTCGGAGGACAACTCATTTTCTTCGAGCATATATACCGCTTGAATTGCTCTTTCCAAGGCATATTGCAAAGTAGCGAGAAATGCATCCTGATTGTCCTTGGGCATATTCTGGGGTTGGATTACAAGAATATTGGAGGTTTCTTGTACCTTTAGGAGAACTTGGTTATGGGGTAAATCTTCAGGGTTAGTAACTTGATTTCCTGCTGCTTGATCTCCTTTAAAATCGCCCCATTCACCTGTTTTAGGATTTAGCTTGAAGCCAATCTCTTCACGGTTATTTTTTAATCCTCGATTGACGCGCCATAAATTGGCAGTTTCTCCATAACTAAGTTCTATCAAGCATTCTGTAGATTTCTCGCTTTGGACTAAGACTTTAGCAACTTCGCACTTGTTTGTAGCATAGTGAAAATGGGTGGTCATCGTGTAGCCATATTTTAGGCGTTCTTCTTCATCACAAGTAATGCGTTGACGGCGTTTAGTTGATTCCGTATTCATTTCCAGTAAACGCTGGGTTTTGGCATTTAATCTACCTTTATCTTCAAGTTTTGCACCGCAATTCTCACAGGTTTCTCTTTCCCAGCCAGCTTGTCCTTCATGGAAGTAGCCACAGGAATAGCAAAAAGCAGCTTGTGTATATTCATCTTGAATGCCACCAACAGATATTTTGGTTTTAGCAATTTGGAATTTACTGCCTTCGTAATAGACAATATTAGAGGGTGCAAACTCACGGATGGCAACACTACGAGGGCGAGAAATGAATCTGCCGCCATCAAAAGGAATGTAGGTACGAATGGGGCGGCGAGGGAAGTTGTATCCAGGGAGAAAGCCTTCCGTAGCAAAGTATCGGTAAGGTGAAAACTCCTGTTCTGATAAGTTACGATTTTGGTTACTAGTTGCCCCTATTAGTAAGTTTATTTGTCTTTTGGCTTCAATCTCTAGATTCTCAGCATTGTCTCTCTCGGCATTGCTAATTCCACCTGCGGCAAAGCGATCGCTAATCTTTCTGGCTTCTTCCCTTTGCTTGACTGCGGCTGCATATAGATCTCGCCAACGTTGGCAAGCACGGTCAAAGGCATTAGGGGCATCTTCAAGAGTACGCCGTATCCAGTCGTCATTGTACCAACTAGCACGATTAATATCAGATTGACAGAATTGATCGGCTAGGACTTCTCGAACAGATTCAATGCATCTATGCAAGCGATCACCTGTACTTGTAGATTGAAATCTGGCTCGAATATCGTCATTGAGAGGGTAATTTGGCGCATCCATGTTCAGTAACTGATTCATGGAATTTTGCAAATCAACGCCAGTTTGTGCTAACCAAATCGCATAAACATGAGACTGCATTAGATCTTGGTTTGCAAGTTCTAGTTTGGGAGGCTCAACTACCCCTGAAACCATTTGTCCTTGACGTTGGTAGAAATATTGATCGTGTCCACTGCCAACGGAGGCATAGCTAATTACGAGAGCTTCTTGATTGCTCCGTCCTGCTCGTCCACTACGCTGAGCATAGTTAGCGGGACTAGGGGGGATATTTCGCATATGCACAACATTGAGGTCAGAGATGTCAATTCCTAGCTCCATCGTTGGCGAGCAGAATAAAGCCGCAATTTTGCCATTTCTAAAGTCTTCTTCTCGCTTGGCGCGGTTTTCATTAGTAACTTGTCCTGTATGCTCCCGACCTTCCAGATTTTTAATGCCGTTTGCGTTTCTTGTGTATAGGGTTTGGAAAAATTTATTGGTGTTAGTTTGATTAGTAGTGCTGCCTTGGAGCCGCTTGGAAGTAAGTAAGCTAATAGGAATTTGATCTAAGTTGACAGCGTGCCATTCAATTTTAGCGAGACAAAGCTGCACAGTTTTAGGATCTCCAGACAGAAAACCTGAACCTCTTAAAGCAGCAATTAATTTTTCTAGTAATTCTTGATAGGCTGGCTCTGAGAGTGATTCAGTTAAACATGACCATGCAGCACTGCTGCTCAAGAATCGCCCAATCCGACTGCGTTTACTCAGGGCGATCGTCTCCCTTATATTTGCTTTGGTAGATGATTTGCTTTTTGCTTTGCTAGTTGAACTAGTATCATCCTTATCCTTAATGAAGATTGCCGATTTTGCTTTGTAGAGATTTTCATCTAGTTCAAATTTCCAACGATCGCTAATAGATTGAGTAACTGCTTTGTATAGTCGATCTACTCGTTCTGCATCTAATAGCTCGGCATCGATCGCTAGTTCGCGTCGCAATAAATCGAGAAGTTCCTTAATCGCAATAATGCGCTCTTGAGGTGAGGCTTTACTAAGGATAGGATGATCAATAGTTTGCCATAGTCCTTCATCATTACAAGTTTCTTTTAATCCTTGATATTGGATTTCTAGTAATCCACATTGTTCTAAATTCGGTTGTAATAATCGCCAGCCCCGTCGTAGGTCTTCATAAAGTCGATATTCCAATAGGTCTCGAAAAACTCGCTCATTTCTATTACTGGTATCAAAGGGGGCTGGTTCTCTAGCGTATTCCTCTTCGGGCAAATTCATTTCCTTGAATACAGCTTGAGCCAGCGCCTCATGAGTAAGTAGTTTAGCTTTAGCCAAAGCCGCACATAGAGACGATCGCAGAAATGTAGTTTGCACAAAGTCATTGAAATGTCCTGCTTGCAATGAAGCATCTTGACGATTATCGGTAAAGCTCAGAACTTTAGCAGCATGATTATTTTCACCGAGACTTGCCTTAAGTTCTTCAACAGTAGATAGACAGAGCAAAGTGGTTGCACTGCTGCGTCCTTCACTGCTAAGTCGAGAGAGCTTGGTAAATTCGGCTTTGCGTCCATCATGCAGAATTTCACAGTTGAGACAAAAGCGAAAAGGCTTTTTGACAAACCAACAGGGAATACCTTCGGTTAATTTATCGGTAATCGTTCCATTGGATAGAATCCGCAGCTTTTGCGGAATGCGATCAATATATTTTTGCTGGGGTTCCCGTCCACCTCTTTTGGTAACTTTAAACCAACTATCAGGTAAGCGATCGCAATCTTCGTCACGCCATAAATCAGGCTCGTCAAGGGTGATATAGCCTTCTTGAATTTCGGTGTTATCGGGGTCGAAGTCGATCGCATTAGGGAGTAACGGCGTAATTTTATGATTTTCGCGATCGCACCGCACCATGTAGTAATCATGTCCGCACTCGCGACAAAAGACAATGGGGAACAGCAAGCGATCGCCTGTGGTGCTGTATTGTCCGTCAAGGGTAAGGTATCGCTGATCTTTTGGTTCAATCGTGGCATAAACACTGCCGCCTTGTGAGATGAACTGATGCAGTCTAAAAGTTAAACCTTGTTTACGGTCTTTAATGCGGCTGCCCCATAGCAATACGTCGGTAAGTTTTTGTTCGCACTCCGAGACTGCATGTCCTGTCAGTTCAGCGAGTTGCTTTGCACCAGTAGAGATGGCGATGGGAGTACGACGAATCAAATGTCCATTGTCATCTTTTAGCCCAAAATTCATCTCAATCCAAGCAGGGAGAGGATGTTGGCGAAAGAGCGTTAGATCGGTTTGAGAATCTGATGGTTCGGGTAAGGGATTAGAGATCGCCGCTTTTAATTCCTCAAGGTCAGGTTCAGGGCGATCGATGGAACGTTTGAGGGTTTCATCAATCACATGGTTAGCTTTGACCTCCGAGCCGAAGAGTTTACTGGCGACATCTGAAATCGTCTTGCGGATATCATGGCGATCGCCTTGGGTAGACATGGTGGCGCTCGTGCCGATGTAGATTAGCTTTTGACCGCACCGTTGTTTAAGTTTACGGATTAGCATTGCCACATCTGCGCCTTGACGACCGCGATAGGTGTGCAATTCATCGAGGACAAGAAATCTTAAATTTGGGGATTTGACAAACTTTGCTTCATGAGTACGCGAAAGCATCAATTCGAGCATTACATAGTTCGTAAGCAGGATTTGCGGCGGATCGTTTTGGATGGCGATCTTTTGAGCTTGGCTTTCCTGACCCGTATATTTTTCAACGCGAATATGGGTGCCTGGAACATTTTTGAGAAACTTTCTTAACTCTTCCTCTTGGGAATTAATTAAGGCATTCATGGGATATACCAAAATTGCCCTAACGCCTGTTTGGTCAGGATTACGGATTAGGTCATCAAAAATTGGCACGATGTACGTTAAACTTTTGCCCGATCCTGTACCTGTAGTGACAACATAGTTTTCTTGACGATGGGCGATTTCAAAGGCTTGTTCTTGGTGGTAGCGAAAGTGAAAGGGTTGTCCTTTATCAGTGCGGAAATATTGTGAACAGTCAGAATGTAAGATGCCTGCGGCAATGAGTTCGCTGGTAGTTCGTCCTTTTTGATATTCGGGAGTTAGTTGCAGGAGGGGTGGTGTCCAGAGGTGTCCATTGTTTAACTCCTGTTCGACAAATTCTTTAAGTCGCGTATCAGAGATTTTGAGAAAGCTTTCGATGTAGCTGCGATATTCATTGATGATGCGCTCGCGTTGAGCAAAAATGTTGAGAGATGGAGTGGGAAGAGAATCGTTAAGATTAATAATTTGATTACTAACTTTAACGACTGGCTTATTTTGAAACCAATTAAGTAATTTCTCTGCTAGAGAATCGCTCATAGTCGCAGGATCGAGGGATTCACCGAGTTGTGTGAAGTCCCATTTTTCACGGATTTCTCCAAAGAGAATTTGCAATTGAGACTCATTAATATCTGCGGCTTCGACTCCTGAGCAGTCGATCGCCACATTTCCATCGACAATCATGCCCGCAAAAGTATGTAACACGGCTTCAGGCTGTTGGATCAGGTTTTGTAATTGCAGAGATAGTTTTGAGGACATAATTTTAATTTAAGACTTTCCAGTAGGGGGCTTTGAGGTTTTCAGTGAATTCAGAGGGATGGGAGGAGGAGCCACAGACCATTAGCGATCGCATGGCTCTCGAACAGCCGACATAAAATAACCGCCTTTGTTCATCGTGGATTTTAGAATGTTCTTCGTTAGGTAAATCACTATTGAAGCTTGGGAAATTACCTGATGCTAATCCCGTGACTACCACAAAGGGAAACTCTAAACCTTTAGCTGAATAGAGGGTCAGGACTTTAATGTAGGGAGCTTTGAGATCGATCTTTTTGCCTGAGACAAATTTGGCTTTGAGTCCCAATTGTGATAACTGTTTGGCATAGGTTTCGGCACTGTAATTGTTTGGGCAAAGGATGGCGCTACCATGCAGAGGAAGACGAAAACGTTTGGCGGAGTCTATTAAAAAATCGCGAATAGCGGCTAGTTCTTGATCTTGGTTGTTACTTAGGAAGAGCAAAGGAGGATCGCCGATATGTAAAGAGGGAATTTGCTGCAAGCATTCTGGATCGCCTGCTTCTGTGCCAAGCAGAATATCGGTACAGGCGATCGCTATTTGTTGGGTGTTGCGATAGTTTTGCTTGAGGATGAGCGTCCGTCCCGTGACTTTCAAATCTTCATGGATTTGCTTCCAGCTAAAGCCGCGCTGATAGATGGATTGAGAAGCATCGGCGGTGATGTAAATATTGTCGAAGTTGGGAGTGAGGTTAAGTAAAAAGCGCAGGGCGACGGGGGAGAAATCTTGAGCTTCATCAATGACGATCGCTTGATAGGGTTTTTCAACTAAATTTTGAGCAACTTCAAGAGCTTGGCGGCGTAGCTGTTCCCATGTGAGGCTGCCATTTTTAGCTAATAACTTTTCCCATGTTTCATAAACTGTCCAAATTGCTTCACGAATATTTTGTCGCAACGGCACAGCCCGACCACGCCGATCGTGGGCGATGTAATCATCAAGAGTGCGAATGCCCCAATTTTCGATCACTTGTAAGATTTCATCAAGGAGGTAGGGTAAACCTAGTTTGGCTCATCTAGGTAAATAGGTGGAAGGAGGCATAAGAAGACGACGAAGGAAATCAAAATCAATCCAGCTAAGATTGTATGCCCACTCAAACATGGCTACATATAGATACAAATACTTTTT
>JBIKYZ010000326.1:0-5172 GCA_044354985.1 Pseudanabaena sp.
GGTTGTGTGGGTTGAGAATAGTCGATCGCTAAGTCATAACGTCCGCGCTGATAAACCTGATCCACTAAAATTTGCAGGTCTAGTGTTGGTTCTAATTCGCCTAAGCGTAGCGGAATAGAGAAATTAGGAATGCGATCGCGAATTGAAAATGCATATAAATCAGCCGCAGGACGCTCGTGGCTACGACTGACCAAAATATGATAATCAGACGCAGGAAGTTGTCCTTGTAAAAAGGATGGGTTAGTTCTTAAGAGATCAATTTCCACAAAATGAGTTTGGGTTTGTAAAATTCGCCTTCTTTTGCGGAGATAAGCTTCACGTCCCTCACCTGTCTTTTTATTTTTAGGAGAAAGTATCTCGATCGCTGTGATTACTTTTCCAGTTTGGACTTCACGAATTTCTAGATAGCGTTCACTAATTTCTTCATATGTTGGCAAGAGAATGCGAGTTGGGGCGATCGCTGTTCGTGCGGCAACTGCGGTGGCAATATTTTTTTCACTGCTTGTTGTACTTCGACTAAGCAAAGCAACGTCTGGTATCCCAATTAGCAGATCGTCTCCTGTTTCATCACTCCAATAGGTGCGCTTCTCGATTTCAATGCGATAGTCTTGGCTAATGGTGTCAGCGAGGGCATCAGCGATCGCCACGATCAATCGACTATGCACAGCCGACCATAGTTCAGGGTTTTCTAAATAAGGATTCATGCCAGGGAAGGGGGAGGGCATTTTTAGATATCCTCTTTTGCGTCGATAGTTTTCTGGAAGAGATTTGAGGAAATTCTAACATGCCCTCTCTGAAAGGCTATTCTTTATTACATATATTTGGCGGTGTAACTGCGGGCGATCGCATCGCATCTTTCGTTATCAGGATCGCCAGAATGTCCCTCTACCCAATGCCATCGGATGTTAGAAGAATTTAGAGGATCGAGTTGTTGCCAAAATTCTTGGTTTTTGACAGGTTTATTATCCTTAGTTTTCCAACCGTTCTTTTTCCAGCCTTTAATCCATTTGGTAATCCCATCTAGCACATATTTACTATCGGTATAGAGATCGACGGGAGTGGATTGTTTGTGAGTGGAGAGGAATTCTAAAGCTGCGATCGCGCCTTGTAGTTCCATTTGATTGTTCGTTGTCTCGCGGATGCCTCCGCCGAGTTCTTTGATACTGCCATCGGAGAAATGAATGACTACGCCCCAACCGCCAGGGCCCGGATTTTTGGAGCAAGCACCGTCAGTGTGGATGCTGATGATTTTGGATTCGGTGGAACTGGTGATTGGTAATTGGGATTCGGTGATTGGTAATTGGGGGAGAGATATAGGTTCTGGAGTTGATTCTGGTTTGGTCTTTGTGGAGGTGACTTGAGAGCGCGATCGCACAATTTCTACGGCAACGGAGCCTAAAAAATTGGGAATTGGCGGTTGCTTGATCACTCGTACTTCGACCTGTGCGATTTTTTCGTCTTCGAGCAGGCTGTCTGCGATCGCGCCAACCAATCTCTCAATCAGTTTAAATTTCTGTGTCTGAATTAGATTTTCAATTTTGCGAATGCAGGAGATGTAATTAACCGTATCTTCAATTTCATCATTATGGGTAGCCTCCTCAAAATCTACCCATAGGGTTGCATCCACCTCAAACCATTGTCCTAATACATTCTCTTCGGGCAGATATCCTACATATCCATATGCCCTTACGCCTTTTAAATAAATTTTGCTTGTCATCTGGTTGAGTAATGGGTAGTGCTAAACAGATAAGAATAGGCGGCGCGAAGCGCCGCCTATTCTTATCATATAAATTCTTAGTAATGCTAGTTGAAAATAAACCAAGAACTCAAGTTCTTGGCTAAAAGCTAAAATCTGCTGAAGCAGACTAAAGAATAATTCTAAGGTTAACCCGTTTCAACGGGTTTGAGCTTTTAGACCGCACTTGAGTGCAGGGCTAATCCACTATAAATGCCAAGGTACTTAACTACTTATTGTGGTGGCATTTCTAGGGCGATCGCCCCTAATTTCCCTTTACGGAAATCATACAAAATTAGCCTTGCAACCTTATCTAAATCGCCTTGAAATTTATTTAGAGCGGCAACTTCATGAATATACTCAATCCCTGAAGTTACCGTCGCAGGATCAATGACGTAACGACTGCTCAACTTAGCATTGAGCTTAATCAACAAATCTACGGCTTCCGCAGCCACTAAGACATTGTCGTAGGCCGCCTGACCGATATCGTCACAAATAGCAAGTTTCATCGCCGCATCTTGGTCATGGAGCAAAGGAGGAATTACCCCAGGGGTATCGAGCAACTCGATCTGATCAGAAATCCGAATCCAGCGCAATTGGCGGGTTACTCCTGCTTTATTGGAACTCGCCACCACCCTTTTCTTTAGCAACCGATTAATCAGCGCCGATTTACCGACATTGGGGAAACCGACTACAACTGCCCGTACAGGCCTTGGCAACATGCCCCGACCGTGCCGCCGTTCATTTACTTTCTCGCCTGCAACTTGGGCAGCTTTGAGTAAATCCACCATGCCTTTGCCAGCCTGAGCATCAGTGAAATACGCCATGCGATCCTGCTCGGAAAACCATCGCATCCACTGTGTTTTTAAGTTTGAGGTGATGGCATCAATGCGATTGCATACTAAAATGTGCGACTTTCCCTCCACCCATTTTTCAATTTTGGGATGCTTACTAGACATTAAAATGCGCGAATCACGCACTTCAATGACCACATCAACCAATTTTAGTTGTTCTAACAACTGCTTTTCAGCTTTGGCGATATGACCTGGATACCACTGAATTGGGCTTGCCATAGGAAAAAAATACGGAGAGAAAGTATCTTTAACTATATACTGTTGCTAAGATATTAAGAAATATTAAGATCTGCCTTTAATTTTAATTAAATTTAAACTTTAAAAAAATCATGATTAAGTTCTCCTTACCAAAGATTATTCAGAGATTTAGCAAGATCGTGATCGCTATAATGTTGCCCTTAGCGATCGCTTTCACCCATATTCCTGCGGCTCATGCTTTTGATGCACCAGAGCTATTGCCTGAAAAGTACACAAACGTAATCGATTTGGGGCGTTTTTTAACTGAGTCTGAAGAGTTAGCCCTTGATCAAAAATTAACTAAATTTGAAGAGCAAACAGGCTGGAAATTGCGGGTTCTTACCCAAGTTGATCGCACCCCAGGGAAAGCAGTTAAGGAGTTTTGGGGATTAGACGAGAGCAGCGTTATGCTTGTTGCTGATGGGCGTGGACGCAACTTACTAAACTTTAGCGTCGGTGATGCGGTGTATCCGCTGCTATCACGTAGCTTCTGGATTGAGTTGCAGTCTCGCTATGGCAACCAGTTCTATGTGCGTGATCAAGGGTATGACCAATCGATTTTGTCGGCTATTGATGCGATCGCAACTTGTCTCGACCAAGATGGCTGTGCAGTTGTCCCAGGCATTCCTCAAGAGCAATGGATTTTGACGCTGATTACTTCCATTGTCGGTGGCGTAATCTTTGGGTTTGCGGGGCATCCTCGTAAAGATGGAGAAATATTTGCTTGGAAATGGGCGCTAATCTTCACCCCACTTTGGGGCATGTTATTCATTTCATTTGGTCTGGGTCCAGTGCTGACGCGCACTAGTGAATGGGTTCCCATTGTTCGCAATGTAGCAGGTTTTGTTGGTGGAGCAGTTATCGCTTATTTAATTCCTTCACCAAAAAAAGTGACCCCATCATCTGAAGCTAGGTAAAAACAGTTCAAATCTTGATAATTTAAAAGAAATAAAAGGGGGGCTATAGCCCCCCTTTATTTCTTTTACTGAGACTGCAACTTAGCATCGATCGCTTTGGCAATGCGATCGCTTGCTTCTTCAAGATGGGCTTTAGTGTAGAGATCGAGCTTGTCACCGCGATCGCGTAATACATTCGCGAGGCGATCGCGCAGTTGGCGGAGTTGATACCATGCAAGAGTTCTGGCATCTTCGGGCGGATTGCTAGTTTGCATTCCAACTACAAAATCAAGGAAGTTATCGATTTTGTCTGGGGAGAGTCGATTGCGTAGAGCCAGATTAACTAATAGATTCATATGTTGACGCTGAAGGGAACGGCGCAGACTGGAAACTTGAGTTAAGTCATTAGGTGGTTGCAGAACTTCCGTCCAAATACCTTGTAGTAAAGTGTCAAACAGCTCAGGTAATGTCAGGGCTTGACCCGCAGCAGTTTTCAATTCGGTGTCCCGCAGCCTTTGCAATCGCTCTGAAGATAATAAATCGCTCAGGACAAAGGTTTGTAATGATAAAATGCGTTCGTGAATTGGATAGTCTAGAGAAGAGAAATCAGGTGAAGCGCCCCAGTGATACCAACGGGATGGAGCCAGTTTATTCAGCAGATCTGGTGAGAATTTGAGAGCATCAGCTGCAAATAGATTTTTTTGAATTGTCGCGATCGCTTCACGTTGCTTCGCCACAGGGATTGGCTCAAAAGGCAATCGTCCGATCTCATCACCAGAACGATAACGATTAAAAGATTGTCCACCCACGTAGGAAACCAAGGTAAACAAGTTAGAGGCATAATGCCCAAATACTTGGTTGAAGGCAATTTTGGTGTCATTAAAACTTTCTCCTTTCCCAGGATAGCGCTTCTCGATCCGATTCCACATGACACGAGAATTATCAAACTGCCACTGCGCATAAGTAACGGAATCGTTGCTCAAGTCATGGGTTTGAACCTTGGGATCAAGTCCAGAGAATGCATCCTCATCGGGGGCATAGGCTAGATCTGGTTGCGGTGCAAGCTTAGCAATTTTTTCTAGCTCCTTGATTTCTCCCGCAGGAATAATCGCATCAATTGGGGTATATCCATAGGCGATCGCCCATTCATCATACACACCAACTTTACTAGTGAAGAAATCACCTTGCTTTGTCCCCTGCGGCGCAAGATTCACACCGTTATAATCCATTACAGAAGCAACTAAACCCCTTTTACGAGTAATTTCTGTATTATTCAACTCCTCAGGGGAGAGCATCGCGCTACCATGAAAGTTGTGTCGCAAACCTAAGAAAGCATTTAAGAATGCAAGGGCGCACCAAAACAGGTATAAATACTGATGAAGTCTAGTATCAACCAGTCAAGATGCGCCAACCCTATAATACCGATTTATCAAGCAAAGAGTGGGAAATA
>JBIKYZ010000098.1:0-16850 GCA_044354985.1 Pseudanabaena sp.
ATCACTATGGCTATTAATGCTATTACTGATGAGGATGCTCTTAATTGGTTTCATCATTGTGGCATCTGCTTTGAGCCTTTTCGGTAGGTTCTTTTGTGGCGGGTTTGATCGGTATTTGCTGTAAGATTCTCTCTTTACCTTATCGTAATCGTCGTCGTCGTTTTGGTTTGCGTTGTAATTTGATTGCTGCCATTTATAACTTTGAAGTCGCTCTTGTTGCTTCTAAAACTTTCTCTGCTCTGGATTAATTTTCAGTTCTGCAAGAGGTCTAATATCAAATCTTGCCTATTTCCCCAAACCAAACAGCGATCGCCTATCACCACACACAAACCCGATCGCCTATTTCCCACATCAAACAATGATCGCCCCTCAAAACCCTCAAAACCCGTCGCCTTTTCCCTCAAATCAAACAGCGATCACACCCTCATCATCCACAAACCTGATCGCCTTTTCCCTCAACACAAAACAGAGATCGCCCCTCAAAACCCAACAAACCCGATCTCCTATTCACTCGAATCAAACAGCGATCTCAATTACTGTTTTGTCTATGCTTCGTAATGTCCACCGATAGCGATGATGTATATATTTTCGTCATCAAAGCTATAAACTAGCCGATCTTTGTCAGATATTCGGCGCGAGTAATATCCAGCTAATTCATATTTCAATGCTTCAGGTTTTCCAGTTCCTTGAGTGGGATCGCCCTTTTGCATTTCTTTGAGAATATTAAACAGTTTTTTGTGAATGGGTTTATTAGTTTCTCTCAAATATTCGTATGTTTGTAGTGTGTCTTCATGAAATACGACTGAGCGCATGATGCTTCTGTTTGTGGGTTTCGATTAGTAATTGAATTTGTGTAATTAGCTCTGGATTTTTTAGGATGTAGTCAAAGTCGAGAGATAGATTTGCTTGGCTAGGGTTCAATTTTTTAGAATTATGCTTGAACTGCCTGATCTGTTGCATTAAGCGCGGATTACTCAATATATATTCGGTTTCTTGGTGTGTATCCATAAGTCTTGGTAAAGTTTATAGTCTACAGCTACATTTCTAGCATATCTGAGACGTTGTTGGATAGAGATCGCCCCCTCAACACCCATAAATCTGATCGCCTATTCCCTCACCTCAAACAGCGATCGCCCCTCAACACCAAAAACCTGATCGTCTATTTCCTGTATCAACCAACAATCGCCCCTTCACTAGAACTGATTTTCAATATCTCTAGACTGATGCAGAATACGCACAATTTCAATGTAAGTTTCTATTCTTTTGTAGAAGATAATGTATGGCTTAACTGGAAAACTACGCAGTTCTTCTGAAAGTTCTTTTCTGCTTCTACCCATCTCTGGAAACTGTGCAAGCATAGGAAACTTGTCAAGGACTTTTGCGAGGAATAAATCGGCTGCTAGGGAATCGTTTTGAGCAAGATATACCCACATATCCTCAAGGTCAAGATCTGCTTGTCGGGATATCTTAAATCGATTCATTTTTATTAGCTAGGCGTTTTTGACCACGATTTTTAATGTTTTCTAATAGAGTTGGCAATGTGTCGGAATCGTATTCGGTGTAGTCACCATTTTTGAGTTGTGCAATTCCGAGGTTAATGTCTTGTTGTAGTGTTGCGAGTTTTAGGGCGCGAAGTTCGGCTTCGGCTTGCTCAGCCCGATCGCATATTGCTTGAAAGGCCTGAGCATCTTGGACAACGACTTCAGCTTTACCGTTAACGGTTAGAACCATAGGCGATTGTGTTGATTTAATGCGTTCAATAAATTCTTTGGCGTTGCGCTTGAAGTCGCTCAGGGAATGGATATTTTTTAGCTCGATCATAGTTGTCAAAGCACTTAATTCGGATCTAATTTAATGATAACTGATCTTTCTTGGCGATCGCAATTTCTATGATTCTTCATAAATATCTATCGCCTATTTACTCAAATCAAACAGCGATCGCCCCTTCACCACCCACAAAACCCGATCGCCTATTTCTCCACATCAAACAGCGATCGCCCCCCGATCGCCTATTTCTCCACATCAAACAGCGATCGCCCCCCGATCGCCTATTTCTCCACATCAAACAGCGATCGCCCCCCGATCGCCTTTTCCCCACACCAAACAGCGATCGCCCCTCATCACCCAAAACCCGATCGCCTTTTCCCCACACCAAACAGCGATCGCCCCCTTCATCACCCAAAACCCGATCGCCTATTTCCTCAAACCAAACAGCGATCATACAAAAAATATGTAACGGATATTTTTCCCTGTTTATACTAATAGTAGGTTTGATGTAGTATTAGGGAATGAAATATATTGATTTATTCGCTGGATGTGGCGGTCTCTCACTAGGACTTGAAAAAGCAGGTTTTAACCTGTTGTTGGCAGTTGAAAAGTCACCTATGGCTGCCGAAACATTTTATCATAATTTCATAAGTCGAATAAAGTCACAAGATGAGTGGATTGCATACAACAACCTAACAATTGAAGAACAATTTCATCGGAAGTTAATTGTTAATGAAGTTAGCGCGGTTCTTGAGAATATAAATATAATGGAAAACCTTGAAGGCGAAGGTGTTGACCTGATCGCAGGTGGTCCGCCATGTCAAGGTTTCTCAATGGCAGGGAAAAGAAATCCTAAAGATGTACGCAATCAGTTGCCGTGGCAATTTTTAGAAATGGTTGAGAGGCTCCACCCTAAAGCTGTATTAATTGAAAATGTTTTGGGTATAAAGCAGAATTTTAATAAGCATGGTGAAAAAGCTCCAATAGAACAGATTAACTCAGCTTTGCGTGAATTGTGGCCAGGTTATGTGACTCAACTTATTGAAGTAAATGCTATGCATTTTGGTGTTCCACAGTATCGACCTCGCGTCATGATTTTGGGTGTTCGCTCTGATATTGCAGACAAACTGAGCCTTGAGATATGGGATGGTTTTTGGAAATCAGCCTTTGATATTGAACCACCAATCATTGGATATAGGCGACCAACTTTAGCCCCAGTGACTACTTGTAAACAACCTCTTACTGTTCAAGATGCATTGTGGGATTTAAAAGGTAGTCAATATGCTTTGTCAGCTAAAGATAAACGTTACAATTCTCTCAGTGGTACTTATGCAAGGCTAATGCGTGAAGATTTTAGTTGGATGTCCGCGCATATACTTAAATCTATCCAATTAAACACACTAGAAAATAATGGTTTGCGTAACCATTCAGAAAATATAGCTGATAGATTTAGGTTGTACCAGATATTCCAAAAATATGGCGTGCCAGTAAAAATTTTTAATGTAGCAGCAAATTCCTCTTTATCTGTTCTTGAGAGAAAACAACTAATTGAAAGTGAGATAGTTAAGATAAAACTACCAGCAAAAGCTCCTGACGGAAAAGTGTTGGGAAAAGATATTGAGGAATTATTTGATCGGGTGATGAGTCTTTCGACGAAAAAGCATAGTCAGCGTCCATTAAAATGGGATTCTCCTTCACCAACTGTTCTATCTCTTCCAGATGATTTTGTTCATCCTAACGAAGCTCGAACTATGTCTGTACGAGAAATGGCGAGGCTACAGTCATTCCCTGATAGTTTTATCTTTAGGGCAAAAGAAACAACTGGTAGCCTACGTCGGAGATTTGAAATTCCTCAATATACCCAAGTGGGAAATGCAGTACCCCCATTAATGGCTGAAGCAGTGGGTAAAAAAATATTTGAACTTCTTAAGAAAGCACTCAAATCTACTATAAGCTCCTGTCAGGCGTTACAAAATATAGAGAAACAGGCTAGTTAACTTGATGAGACCATTTAATCTTTTAGAAGAAAAAAACATCAAAATCTTAACAAGTAAAAACATTGAGATGTCTTTCTTGATGCCTACAGCTACGGGTTTGAAAAAGTCTATCATGGATGCAACGGCTCCATTCAGACTTTTTCTATATGAGCGTGGTATTCATGACTATGGTATGCAGGGACAAGGACCACAATACAAACAAATCATAAGCTCCCATATTGCAACAGAAAATGGATTTATTTCTAGTCAGGCTTCTTTGTATCGTCCTATCACCAAAAATGGCGATCCACGTATCTGGTTCACTGGATTAAAGAAATATGCTGATACCAACGATATACTTGGTATTTTTGTGTTTGAGATGGAACTATATGTCCTTAATCTAACTAAACTCGATATTGAGCAAATTCTGAATGGAATAATTGTTACTCCAGTTGCAGATCTGATTCATAGAATCAGTCAAGATGCGAACAAAGTTGCTCAAGAGTTACTTTTTAAAATTAGAACCATTGCTGCATGCGGACAAATTCTGGCTATTGGAACAGGAGATTCAGCAATTGGGCGGACATTGGAAACCTTGCTAGGTATTCCTATGAACTCTCGCCAAGAACCAGATTATAAAGGTATTGAGTTGAAATCATTTCGAGATGGGCGAGGAACTCGTAAAAATTTGTTTGCAAAAGTGCCAGATTGGAATCTTAGCAAATTCAAAAGTTCAGCAGAAATTCTTAATCATTTTGGATATCCACGCGGGACTAATTTTCAGCTTAACTGCACAGTAAGCGCCTTGAAAATCAATTCACAAGGATTATTCTTAAAAATCGATCAAAAAAACAATCAACTTATTGAAAGTAGCAAAGAACAAGCAATCGGAGATTTTGCTGTGTGGCAATTAGCTTCACTTCACGCACAACTCAAAACGAAACATAGAGAAACCTTTTGGATTGCGGCTGATTCACTCTCTATTAATGGAATTGAGTATTTCCGCTTCAAAACAATAGAACATACTCGTAGTCCTATTACCTCACAATTTGACTTACTACTGGAGACTGGGATAATTACTCTTGATCATCAAATTAAAAGAAATAGTACTGGTAGCCTTAGTGAAAGAGGTCCATCCTTTAAAATCAAACCGAAGAAACTTGATCTTCTTTTTCCACCCAGTTTGAAGTATAGCCTTATCTAAATTCACGATCATCATCGCCTTTAACAGCACCATCGAAGGATGGGCAACAGCGATCGCCCAAGTCTATACCGACAGCATCATTTACCAAAAAGAACGCGGCGAAATCAGCGTAGATCGCAACCAACATAACTATCTCATTCTCAACTTCGAGAAATTCCAACAACCCTACTCCGCCGAACTTGTCGGCAACATACTCGCCAATCACCAGATCGATTTTGTCGTCATCGATGAAATCCAAAACGTCAAACAGCGCGATCCCAATCCCAACAAAGAAAGCAAACGCCGCAAAACCCTTAACTACCTACTCTCCGAAGCATCCCGCCAAAACCCTGAACTCTGTGTCTTAGGCATGAGCGCCACACCTGTCATCAACAACCTCTACGAAGCCAAAGCACTGCTAGAAATGACCAAGGGCAAAAAATTTGACGAATTGAAAACCTTCAGCACGATCGTCAATGCTCTCGCCATGCACGAAAAACTGATGCTTCATGGCATCCGCTATCGTCCCAATTACAAAATTGCGATCGCCGAAAGCTTTCCCGAAATCTCAGGCGAACACCTGCGCCCCCAACTCATCGCCGCCATCAAAACCAGCCCCCTCGCCGTCGAGCAAATCCTCCTCTCAGCCAAAATCGACACGATCATCGCCCATCTCAAGACAGGAACCCTGATCTATACCCACTATGTCGAAGGCATGGTCGAACCACTCCGCAAAGCGATCGCCGCCGCAGGTTACAAAGTGGGCTTATTCACAGGCATAGAAGACACCAAAGAACGTGATTCCGCCAAACAGAAATTTATCGCCAGAAAAATCGACATTCTCATCGGCACGGCTCCCATCGGCACAGGCGTAGATGGACTGCAATATGTATGCGATCGCCTGATTATCGCCAGTCTCCCTTGGACTCATGCCGAATACGAACAACTAGTCGGGCGCATCTATCGCCAAAAATCAGTATTCGCTAAAGTAGAAGTAATCATTCCCCAAGTCATCCTCGATCATCAAGGCGATATCTGGTCATGGGATCGCCAATACCGATGGAGCCGCATCCAATGGAAAAAATCCCTCGCTGACACCGCGATCGATGGCGTAATTCCCAAGGGCGAACTCGCATCGGAAAAAGTCGTCCTCCAAAAAGCAGGAGAAGCCCTACAAACATGGATCGATCGCGTCGAAAGTGGCGACATCTATGAAATCAACCGTGAAGAATTGCGCGTCCCCTTACCCGAAGCGATCTCCAAAATCCTGCAACGCCGCTTTGGTGACTTCTCAGCGATGAACAACCGCTTCAATAATTCCTACAGCCACACCACAGGCGATCGCCTCCAAGCAAATCCCGAAGAATGGTATCAATACCACCACCTCTATCGCGCCGCCCGTGAAACATGGCAAGAAATCCCCTACGAAAAAATTGCCGAGAAACTTCAAAACTACACCAATCTCCAGATCGGTGACTTCGGCTGCGGTGAAGCCAAACTAGCCGAATTACTTCCCAATCACCAAGTCCATTCCTTCGACCACATCGCCATCAACGCAAAAGTACAAGCCTGTGACATCGCCCACACACCTCTCCCAGATGCAACCCTCGATGTCGCCATCTTTTCCCTATCTCTCATGGGCTTAAACTACACCGACTATCTCCAAGAAGCCCATCGCACCCTCAAAGGCGGTGGCAGTCTCCTCATCGCTGAAACAATCAGCCGATGGACAGATAAAAAGCAAGAATTACTAGATTTGATAACCAGTTTAGGATTTACCGTTGTCAAAGAGCAAACAGGCGATCGATTCCTCTACATCAACGCTACCAAACCTTTAATTTCCCTAATGTGATTAGTTCTATAGCAATAAAAGGTTAGCTTAGGACATAAAACCCAAAATCAAAGTGGCGGCGATTTGCGCCGCCACTTTGATTTTGGGTTTTGACTTGTCCTAGCTATCTCTATTACTGCTATATCTGCCATGATATTTGGACAAAAAAAAGGTAGGGGCAGTTCATGAAATGCCCCTACTTTTTTTTAATAGATTTTAGATTTGAGGAACAAAGCGTTCTTTTACAGGAAGCGAAGTGTATTCAGAAACAATGCGACGGAATTCGTCACCATCCAGAGTTTCATTCTCAACTAGAAGATCGACAACGCGATCGATCGCAGCGCGATTTTCGTACACAATCTGAAGTGCAGATTGATAGCACTTCTGGACGATTTCGCGAACTTGTTGATCGATTTTTGCGGAAATATCTTCCGAATATTGAGAACCGCCGCCCATGCTGCGTCCGAGGAACACCTCAGAGCTTTGACCTTCGAGGGCAAGTTGACCAATATTCGACATACCGTAACGAGTCACCATTTGACGAGCCATGCCGCCTACCTGCTGCAAATCGCCACCAGCACCAGTCGTAACTTCCGCAGCACCAAATACTGCTTCTTCCGCAGCACGACCACCGAGAGCCGCCGTGATCCGAGCGAGAATTTGACCGCGAGAAACTAGAGTTTGCTCTTCATCGGGAGTGAACCATGTCAAACCAGCCGCTTGACCTCTAGGAATGAGGGTAACTTTTTGGACAGGATCATGATCCTTGAGCAATGTACCAACGATCGCATGACCAACTTCGTGATAGGCAATCAAACGCTTGTTACGGCTATCGACTAAAGCCTTACCTTCAAGCCCAGCAATAACGCGATCCACAGCATCATCAATTTCTGCCATAGTCATCGCATCCTTACGACGACGTGCAGTAAGAATCGCGGCTTCATTGAGCAAGTTAGCTAAATCAGCACCTGCAAACCCAGGCGTACGACGGGCGATCGCTTCTAAAGAAACTTCAGGACTAATCTTTTTGTCGCGAGCATGAACATTCAAAACTTGCAAACGACCCTTGATGTCAGGTGGATCAACACCAATTTGGCGATCGAAACGACCTGGACGTAGTAATGCCGAGTCAAGCACATCAGCACGGTTGGTTGCCGCAATGACGATTACGCCAGAGTTACCTTCAAAGCCATCCATTTCGGTGAGGATTTGGTTGAGGGTTTGTTCGCGTTCGTCATTACCACCACCGATACCAGCGCCACGTTGACGACCGACAGCATCAATTTCATCGATAAAGATGATACAAGGAGCATTTTCTTTGGCTTTTTTAAATAAGTCACGCACACGGGATGCGCCAACCCCAACGAACATTTCGACAAATTCAGAACCAGAAACTGAGAAGAAAGGAACGCCAGCTTCACCAGCGATCGCTTTAGCAAGCAAAGTTTTACCAGTTCCAGGAGGACCAATCAACAACACGCCCTTGGGAATCTTTGCGCCAACAGCAGTAAAGCGTTCTGGTTTCTTCAAGAAAGTAACTACTTCTTGTAGTTCTTCTTTGGCTTCTTCGATACCAGCAACATCATCAAACATTACGCCAGTCTGAGCGTCCATCGCAAAACGTGCTTTAGACTTACCAAAGTCCATAGCCTGACCAGGACCGCCCATTTGATTAGAACGACGGAATAAAAAGAATAGACCTGCGATTAGGGCAACTGGGAAAATTAGATTACTAATAAAGCCCCAGATTGCACCGTTGTTGCTAGGTGGGTAAATTGCTAAATCTATACCGCCTTCATTGAGCTTATCCATTAGCTCAGGTGCGTACAATGGTAAATCAACTCTAGCGCGTTGCTCTTTGCCTTCAATTTGAGGATCGGTTGCTACGATTACCGCCGTGCGACCACCATCAAAAATATCAACCTTGCGTACCCGATGTTCATCAAGGTATTCAAGGAATCTTCCGTAGGCGATGCGGGTATTTGCCGCATTTACAGTGGGGCGGCTAGGTGCGGGACGAGCAACTAATGTTTGCCATCCAAAAAAGCCTATTATCGCTATGGGCAGTAACCACAGCAGTGCAGTTCTCCAAGAAGATTTCATATAGCAAAGAGCCTGATGTTCAAAATAATTTCTTAACTAAACTTAACTTACCATGATCCTTAATCAATGGGATCGCGCGATCGCAAATATCTACCAAAAGGAAAATGCACTCAGTCGTTGGCTTGAGACGACACTCGATTCAATGCGAGTTGGGTTAACTGATGCAATTATCAATCTTCTATTCTGTTTAGGAATGTGCCATTTAATATATAAAACCAAAATTGGTGGAGCGGCGAAGCCGCCCTACCAATCCTCTAAAATATGGAATGGCGCTATATTTATTCGCTTGTACTTTAAGAATACTTCGGACAATTTTAAAAACGGGAAGAAAAAACCTATTCATCCTCGCCCGCCCTGCTATGGCTGACGGTAATCTCGTAGAAAAGCAAGACAAACTTTACATTTCATGCATATCACCCAGACTTTGACCGTATAATGCCAATTCACAAAAGTGCCACCACACTTTTATGGATTGGTATAGAATTTATTGGCTTGGGGATGAAAGCAAGGCAATGTCAGAAACTTTAGCAATTTCTTGTAATAACTGGTCAAACACTTTCCTTAAGATCCGCTTTTCTGTGGAAAATACATGGGGAGCTTCATCGGCATCATTCAAAGAATGACTATCTAAAACTAGACAACTTTCGCCATCAGCCATAAGCCATTCTAGTTGGAGTAACGCCTCGCGATCGCCTAATTCGCTGCTATAGCCTTCCCGAAATTCAAGCTCTATATCTGATTCGTAACCATCAACGGGAATAAAGGCAGTTAATTTTGCATGATATCGAAGATTAAAATCTACAGCATATCCCAGCTTGATTAAGATCTGTTCTAACAATGAGTAGGTAAGCATATTAAGGTTGATCCTAAACTGGTGGGGACTCCATTGATCGCTTCTTCAGGTTTACTATTATATCGTGACGATCCACCTTCTTTTACCAATTTATAAAAGTGCAGTAATTCTAATTATGAAACCAATTTTGGAGGTTACTGTGCCGAAGGCACAGTAACCTCCAAAATTGGTTTTGTTGAAAGTCCGCCAAAGGCGGACTTTCAACAAAACCAATTTTTATAATGGGAATTTGTATAAAAGTGTGATGATAGAGTTTCCAAATTGCCCCTGAAGACATGAATAATTAGTGGTGCGCGGCTTTGCCTCGCACCACTAATTATTCATATAAAAAATCCTCAATTGCACCTAACGATTTGAGTGTAGATTTTTGAGCCTCAGTCAATCCCTTGACACCATTAATATTCATCTCCTCATAGGGCTTGGGAATTTTCAATAGCTTGAAACTTTTGCCACTTTGCACATTCCAAAGACGATTAGTTCCATCCTCACCGCCACTAGCTAAAAGCTGTCCGTCAGCACTAAAAATCACATCACCCATGTAGCCAATCCCAAACTCTCCATCTAAATGTTCCAAATAACTATTAGTATTCCAATTCCACAGACTTATCTCTGAAGTATTGCCACCGATCGCCAGAATTGGCGAAGTTTGACTTAGGGCAATTGTCCAAATAAGAAATTGACTTTGCAGCGTTCTCACACAATCAAAAGTTGCCAGATCCCAGAACTTCACCGTGTAATCCATACTGCCGCTAATCAACATCTCATCTTGGCTAAAGGCTAAACTTTCCACCCGATCGCTATGCCCCGCTAACGTGATTAGACATTCATGCGATCGCAAATCCCAAATTTTAATCGTGCCATCCCAACTGCCACTAGCAAGGATTTCACCATTGGGATGAATCGCGAGGGATTGAACAGGACTCGTATGACCGCACAAAGTATGTAAGCATTCTCCCGTTGGCAGATGCCAAAGTTTAATCGTGCGATCGCCACTTCCTGAAATTAACGTCTCGCCATTAGGAGAGGAAATCACAAATCTCACCCAAGTCGAATGTCCTTGGAGGATTTGGGAACAGGTTCCATTTTTAGCATCAAATATCTTGATCGTATGGTCGTAATTACCACAGGCAAAGGTTTGCTGGTCAGGGCTAAAGGCAACTTGCATCACTCCCGATGTACCGAGATCGAAATTTCTTAAACATTTGGTATTCTCAACATCCCAAACCCTAATGCTCTGTTCTTCATAACTAAAAGAGTAGAGAAGTTCGCTATCATCACTAAAGACAACGGGCTTAGTAGCTTTGTGGTATCCCTGAATCGTTCTAATACATTGACCAGTTTCCACATCCCATAACTTCACAATGCGATCGTCGCTGCCACTCACTAACGCCTTCGCATCGGGATTAAAGGCAACCGACCAAATCCGATTTTTGTGACCATACAGAGTTCTAATTACTTCACCCGTACTCACTGACCACAGCTTCACCGTTTCATCATCACCAGCACTCGCTAGCATCTGACCATCCGCACTGAAAGCGATCGCCCAAATCTGTTTCTGATGCCCTGCGATCTCACTCACGATTTGCCCTGTATGAACATCCCAAATCTTGATCAGGCAATCTTCGCCAGCACTTGCAAGCTGTACTTCTGAACTCTGAGCTTCGATTTGGGGCGCAAAGGCGAGGGAATAAACCGCACTAGAATCAACAATCGTTCGCAGACAGACTCCCGTTGGCACGCTCCATAGCTTAATGGTGCGATCTAAGCTGCAACTAGCAACCATTTGACCATCAGGGCTAAAGGCAACCGATCGCACAATCTGCTCATGTCCTTCTAAAGTCATCAAGCATTTGCCCGTCTTGACTTCAGTTAACTTGACTGTGCGATCGCCTCCACAACTTGCAATCAGGCGATCGTCAGGACTAAAGGCAAGACTCGCAACCCCAAGGGCATGGGCTTCCATCGCAAGCAGACATTCTCCTGTCTGTACATTCCATAGCTTAATTTGGCGATCGAGGCTACCACTAGCGATCGTCTGACCATCGTGACTGAAGGCAAGCGCAAATATAAATTCGCTATGGGCGTGAGTTTTGAAGAGTTGACTGCCATCTGTTACCAGCCAGAAATAAATCCAGCCCCTAACATCGCTAGTGGCTAAAATCTTACCATCGGGACTAAAGGCGGTTGCCATCACACTGCTAAAGGTGACTCGAAAAGCGGATTTGGCCAGATCGCAGTTAGAGAAGTTTACTCGATGCAGTTCCACGACTCTAAGGTCAGCTTGCCAAATCGATAAATTAGAGAAATCGTAACCCGTCAGGTCGATATGCAGATAGCAGAGGAGGTTCAACAAATTGCCCCCTGCGTAGCCTTGCTTCGGAGGAATTTCTGCCTTTAGTCTCGTTAACGCTAAAGCGATCGCTTGAGAGCCTGCCTTATCCGCAACAGCCTGAAGGATAAAGCGCGTCTGAGCATCACGAATATAATCTTTAGCGGTGGCTTCGATGAGAGCATGACTATGGAGCAAATTCAGCTTCTGTTCAGCGCCGTTAATCTCCTGACAAATCTTTTCGATAAATTGATAATTGACATATTCCATCACCACAGGCTGAAGGGTAAATCCAGTCGTCGTAACTTCGATTAGCGATCGCTTTTTCAATAATTCAAGTGTTGCAAAAAGGTTTTTCTTGGATTCTAGTGATAGTAAACTCTCCCTGAGATTGATAGCCAAAATAGGTTCGCGGGCGATCGCTAGCCAATACATCACCTCCTGCTCCGCTTCCGATAGTCTCAAAAATTGCCGATGCAGCAAATCCTGAATATCGCCAAAGGTCAGTCCACCTTCTCGCATTAAGGCTAGCATTTGGGCAACATCACCCCCCAGTAAATCACGAATCCCTGCGGCGACAATTTTGAGCGCGAGGGGATTGCCCGCATAGTGAGTGATGATTTCCTGCCATTCCGCATCGTTTGCCGCAATCGATTCTCGCTCGAATATCTGCAATCCATCCTGCTGCGATAAACCCGATAAATGTAGCGATCGCACTTTGTCACCGATTAAGCGGGATATTTCTGGTGGTGCTTCGCGACTGGTCATTACCAAACAACTTTGATGGCTCCGTTCACCGATATATCTAATCAAATCGCCATAGCCTTCATAACCAGTTCGATAGTAATAGCGATCGCTCAGAATCGATTCCCAATTATCAATCACCAGCAAACAGCGCCGCGCATCTAGATAGCGCATCAGGAGGTCAAGCTGTGCAGGTAAATTATCAGGAAGTTCAAGCGGATGCGGGTGGGAGAGAAACTGCAAAATATCGGTGAGGATGCTCTCAAAAGATGGGGCATTGCGGAGCGATCGCCAGATCGTAAATTCAAATTCTTCTTTTAATTGATGGGCGAGTTGCGACGCTAGGGAAGTTTTGCCCATGCCGCCCATGCCCAAAATGGTAACAATTTGGTAGCGATCGCCCATTACCCATTGCTCTAACTGTTGCAGTTCGGCAGTACGCCCATAGAAATTACGAACTGGCTGCGCCTCTTTTAAATCGATTTGTGGAGTCCTTGCGATCGCCTCATGCCAATCCACACCCAAAAATTCACAGATCTGCGTGAAGGTATCTTGGCGAATATCATCCCCCTGAAAAAAACGCTTAGCCACACCAATCGATCCAGCCCTTTCTAGGACTTGGCTAGCAGTTTGGGACAGTCCAAGCTGACGCAATTTGTCCTTGAGTATTTGCTGTCCTCGTTTAGACGCTTTTGCCATATTTTCTCGCCATAGTTTTGAAGGGCTAGCACTCTTTGCTAGCCCTATTTTACAGATCGCGGCAATAGCGATCGCAAAATGCCGATCCTATTCATGATCCTGTAACTGATCCTAAAAGTGAATCTTTCGCCCAAATTAACTCAGGCATCCTATTAGACAAGCGTTATACATAGCTAATCGGAGTTAGACATGAACAAGAATTTTTGGCTCAAAGGTTTTCAAGTTAAAGCAATCATCATCTCGCTGTCGTTAGCCTTACCAGTCGTCGTCATGGCACAAACCTATAGCGATCGCAAAGCCACTGCTACTCCTGACGTACCTGCATATTCCTACTCAGTCGCCGACCTAGCCAATGCAATGCGCTGGCATTGGTAACTGATGCACAAGTTCTCACTTAGATATTCATGAGAGATTGAGATAAAAAGTGTCTCATGAATCAACTTAAAAATTAGTGATAAATATACAAATAAAAAATGGCAGGCGGTTCTATGTGGTTAAAAAGTGAAACCTTGACAAATCTATAGATTGGCAATATTCATAAGCATTATTAGAGGGAAATACCCATGAAAATTGAAAGAGAGGATTTGGATTGGGCAGTTGGCAAAGATTTGATCGATGTAAATGTAGCTGAGCAGCTCTGGCAGGCTTGGCTGGTAAGGAAACAGCATGTACCAAAATTTGATTTTGCGAATGTGGCTTATTACTTTGGCGCACTCATCGTCATTGTTGGGATGGTTTTCTTTCTGACCCTTGCTTGGGAATCCTTAGGTGGACAGGGTATATTCGGTCTATCTTGCATTTATATACTGATTTTTGCTCTTACTGGACGACATTTGTGGTTCGATCGCGGGCTAAAAGTGCCTGGAGGTTTGCTCACAACTATTGCTGTATGCATGGTTCCACTAGCAATTTATGGCTTTCAGCGCATGACAGGGATCTGGCCAAATGGAGATCCTGGCAACTATCGTAACTACCATGTGTGGGTAAAAGCCAGTTGGTTTTATATGGAGTTGGGCACAATTCTCTCTGGGCTGCTAGCACTTTGGTGGATTCGCTTTCCATTCCTAACAATGCCGATCGCTTATTCGCTATGGTACATGTCAATGGATTTGACACCATTGATTTTCGGTAAAAATGAATTTGCTTGGAATGAGCGATGTCTAGTTTCTTTCTGGTTTGGCATAGCCACTATCGTCATTGCTTTTTTCATCGATCGGCGCATCCGTCGCAGTCAGGGTGACTTTGCTTTTTGGCTATATTTGTCTGGACTAATGGCATTTTGGGGAGGCTTAACGCTGATGAATTCTGGTGGTGAATGGGAGCGATTCCTCTACTTCCTAATCAATCTGTTTTTGATTCTACTCTCTGTCTTGCTGAGAAGACGTGTATTTGTCATCTTCGGTGGTATGGGTGTAATCGGTTATGTAGGACATCTTGCCTACACAGTATTTAGCAATTCGCTACTGTTTCCAATCGTACTTTCTTTTATTGGCGTTTTCATAATTTTTGCTGGTATCCAATACCAAAAAAATTATCCAAATTGGCAACAGTGGTTACATTGTATCCTTCCTGAATCATTGCTGCAACTTTTGCCTAAAGATATTTGAGGCAAGAATAAAGAGAGCATCAGTTAATTCTTGCTTGCACGAAATTGTAATCTCAGTCTTTATTTGATCACAATTTTCTGTTGCTTCGCTCAGTCATCAGTTTGCTCTGGCTGAGCGAAGTTGAATCCCTTAACACTTCATGAGCGATAAAACAATGTGTTATTTAGAAACTCAAAATACATCGATAAAAAAATAAGTATGTTTATAAAAAAATGGCAATTGATTTCTAGTCTCGTAGTTCTTTTACTAGCTGCGTCTGGATTTTGCTGGTGGAAATTCTATCTCTATCCGAAACAGACCTTATTTCAGTCAGGTAAAATAGCCGAGAACTTCCGTTCGATGGAAAGCATCTTTCCTAGTAAACCGATCGCAAAATCTACTAATCCTTACAAACCACAAGAAAATATTCGCGAATTAAATGTTTCCTACAAATTCGGTGGCAAAAACTACGCAATGTCCGATCTGCTCGATCGCACTTTCACCACTGGCATTTTAGTTGTTAAGAATGATGCGATCGTCTATGAGCAGTATTTTCGAGGCAACTCGGCGATCGCTCGGAATACATCTTGGTCGATCGCAAAATCATTTATATCGGCACTCGTTGGCATTGCGATCGCTGAAGGCAAAATCAATAGCATCAACGATCCAATCACGAAATATGTCCCCGAACTAATTAATTCTGGCTATAACAACGTTCCCATTAAGCATATTCTGCAAATGTCTTCAGGCGTTCGCTTTGATGAAGGTTATTCCAATCCGAAATCTGATATTAACGAACTTCTGCCTAAGTTGTTTCTCTATGCTCGTCCGATGGATCGAGCCATATTTGATTTTCCATCAGAAAAAGCCTCTGGCAAAGAATTTCACTATATGAGTTTGGATTCTCACGTATTGGGACTATTACTCAGACGTGCCACAGGAAGAAATATCGCCGACTACTTTCAAGAAAAGCTATGGCAACCTCTCGGAGCCGAGTCTGATGCATCTTGGTTAACCGATCTGTACGGCACTGAAGTTACTTTTTGCGGTTTCAATGCGACTCTACGGGACTATGCTAAATTTGGGCTGCTCTATCTCCATGAAGGTAAACTTAATGGCAAACAGATTATTCCTCAAAGTTGGGTCAAAGAGTCTGTACTGCCCGATCGCCCCGATATGCAAGCTGGGGCTATAGATTTTAAGGAATTTGCTGGCTTTGGCTATCAATATCAATGGTGGATTCCACCTAATACTGATGGAGATTTTGTCGCACTAGGTCATCGCGGACAGTTTCTCTACATTAATCCCAAGCATCAAGTGGTAATAGTTAAAACTAGCGCCGCAGAGCAATCCTTAACTAATGAGATAAGATTGGAAACAATTGCACTTTTACGGGCGATCGCGAATTCCATCTAAATTTTACAGCAATTACCGATCAAACGAACCACAAGAAAATTTTTGAAAGTGTTGCTTTGCAACACTTTCAAAAATTTTCTTGATTTGGGTTTGAGCACAAAGCGTTTTAATTTAGATGGAATCAAAATGTCTTTATAAGTATTTGTGCAGAGTAAATTACCCAAACCCTTAAGATTGCCCCCTGCGGGGGGGCAATCTTAAGGGTTTGGGTGTGTAACTAATTAAGCGTGTCTACTTATAATTGGAGTTTGGAAAAAATTGAAGCAAAAAATGGATGAACGGCACATTAAGAGATGCCCAAATATTGGGCATGAGAAATCGAAGCACTAATGATTTAGGAGTACTAAGATAGTAGTATTTGCC
>JBIKYZ010000327.1:0-5146 GCA_044354985.1 Pseudanabaena sp.
CTATCACTATGGCTATTAATGCTATTACTGATGAGGATGCTCTTAATTGGTTTCATCATTGTGGCATCTGCTTTGAGCCTTTTCGGTAGGTTCTTTTGTGGCGGGTTTGATCGGTATTTGCTGTAAGTGTCTTGGGTACGCTCTGAAACTCTCTGCCACTGTGGATTTTCTACAAATTGACGACCACAGTCCCGACATTTATAATTTTGTTTTCCATGTCGTGTACTGCCGTTTTTTACCACGGATACGGACTGGCAGGATGGACAGGATGGCCTTACTTCTGACATTACTTTACTTTGTATCAACTATCTGGATATTTTCCTACATCCTTTCCTTTTTAGGACTACCACTTAGTTCATTACCCAAAAGAGAGTTGCAGCGCTTTGCGCCACAACTCTCTTTTAATGATTGATATAAAATAGGAAAAACTCAAATCAATAGAGTGAATATGCTCACAGCTATTAACCAAATCGAGACCATCTCATTCTTGCAACAAATTCAATGGGTTGCCGATCCAGTGGGGTATATGGAGACGGCAGCGCGAAAACATCCAGATATTTTTACATCTCAGATTATTGGCTTTGGCAACTCAATCATATTCGTAAACGAACCTCAAGCCATTCAGCAGTTACTGACAAACGATCGCAAACAATTTAGCGCCCCTGGCGAGCTAAATGCCATCTTAGAGCCGATATTGGGTCGATCAGGTGTCATCATGCTAGATGGCGATCGCCACAAAAAACGCAGACAACTGATCATGCCATCATTTCATGGCTCCCGAATGCAAAACTATGGGCAACTAGTTACTGAGATCACGACTAAAGTATTTGATAAATTATTTGCAAATAAAACAACAAATCCCAATTTTTTTGCCCGTGAGGCAATGCAAGATATCTCATTGCAAATCATCTTACAAGCAGTATTTGGTCTATATGAAGGAGAGCGTTGTCAACAGCTCAAGATGCTCATGAATAAAATGAGTGAGCTATTTACTTCGCCTTTCTCTTCTTCATTTCTATTCTTCCCAGCTATTCAAAAAGATCTTGGGGCTTGGAGTCCTTGGGGTAATTTGGTGCGCCAAAGGGAACGAATTGATCAATTAATCTACATGGAAATTGCGGAACGTCGCGCCAATCTCGATCTTAATCGTACTGACATTCTATCGATGCTAATGACTGCAAGGGATGAAGAAGGTCATCCTATGACAGATTTGGAGTTGCGCGATGAACTTCTAACATTATTATTTGCAGGGCATGAAACTACAGCAACAGCGATGTCTTGGGCTTTATATTGGATTCATCATTTACCAGATGTCAAAGAGAAACTATTGCATGAGTTAAAGAGCCTCACCGATCCAACGGATTGGATGAGCATTTTTCGATTGCCATATCTAACCGCAGTTTGTAATGAAACCTTGCGAATTCATCCTGTGGCGATGCTGACTTTTCCCAGAGTTGTAGTAGAGCCTGTGGAACTATTGGGGTACAAACTAGAGTCAAATACAATTGTGATTGGTTGCATCTATCTCTTACATCATCGTGAAGAATTGTATCCTGATGCCGAGCAATTCAAGCCCGAGCGGTTTCTCGATCGCCAATTTTCTCCCTACGAGTTTATGCCATTTGGCGGCGGTGTTCGGCGTTGTGTGGGTGAGGCATTAGCCCAATTTGAGATGAAGATCGTTTTGGCAACAATTCTCTTGAATTATGATTTGGAGTTAAGCGATCGCAAACCAGTTAAGCCACAACGCCGAGGTGTGACGCTTGCCCCTGCGGGTGGCATCAAAATGACTTTATCAGCTATTCTATAAATCTTAGGTCTATTCTTGTAAGTAAATTTTCATGTCGGGAACCCAGCTACAGCCAAGAGAAGCATTAAATAAAGCCTATTTGAAGGTTAAGCCCGATGGGGAACGTATTGGGGAATTTAAGGCTAATTTGGTTGGGCTGATTGACCTGATTAATGAGACTAAATCAGAAGAGTTTCATAAAAACCTTATTGTTGAGTTTTTAAAAAAGACTTATTACGGCGATCGCTATTTTATTAATACGAAAGAAAATAGCGATCTGGTTATTCATAATCAAAAGGGCGTTGAAAGTAAGGTTGGCGTGATTTTTGAGACGAAGAAGCCAACGAAGACAAATAATGCTGAGATGCCGAAAGTGGACAATCTCAATGCGAAAGCTTTTCAGCAGTTAGTTTTATATTTTTTGCGAGAAAGAGTTACATATAAAAATCTTGATATTCGGTATCTCATCGTAACTAATGTTTATGAGTGGTTTATTTTTGATGCGACTATTTTTGAGCAGTTGTTTTTTAACGATAAGGCTTTAGTTAGTCAGTTTACTGATTTTGTAGAAAAGCGTTTGAGTGGTAAAAAAACAGATTTTTTCTATAAGCAGATTGCCGAACCTGCTATTAAGGCTGTCATAGATCAAATCAAGTTTACGCATTTTGATATTAGAGATTATGAAAAATTCCTAAGAAATACTGATGGTCAAGACGATCGCGAATTAATCAATCTTTACAAATTACTGTCGCCTGAGCATTTGTTAAAGTTGCCCTTTACCAATGACAGCAATAGTCTGAACAAGCCTTTTTATAATGAGTTGCTATATATCATTGGGCTTGCGGAAACGAAAGATGGCGGCAAGAAGCTAATCGGGCGGGTGAAAGACTGCGATCGCAATATGGGTTCTCTGATCGAGAATGCGATGAATGAGCTTGATAGTTCGGACAAGATTTCGCAGTTAAAGAAGCCTGAAGAGTTTGGGGTAGCTGATGATGAGAGGCTCTTTAATGTGGCGCTGCGGTTGGCGATTACTTGGATTAATCGCGTTTTGTTTTTGAAGTTATTGGAAGCGCAGTTACTGAAATATCATGGCGACGATCAGGATTTTGCGTTTTTAAATTTGGCTAAGATTAAGAATTACGGCGATTTGAATCGACTCTTTTTTAGTGTGTTGGCTCGCGAACAGGGCGATCGCGTGGCGAGTGTGAAAGAGGTTTTTGCAAATGTGCCTTATTTGAATAGTTCGCTGTTTGAGCCAACGGATATTGAGCAGCAAACTATTTCGATTAATAATCTGGCTAGTGAGAATTTGCCGATTTTCGGGGCAACGGTGTTGCTTGATAGCAATGGCAAGAGGAGATCGGGTGAGTTGAATGCGCTGGAATATCTATTTGAGTTTCTAGGAGCCTATAGATTTAATAAGGATGAGTTGGAGAGTGGTGAAGAGGATAGCGAGAAGCTGATTAATTCGGCGATGTTGGGGTTGATCTTTGAGAAGATTAATGGCTATAAGGATGGGTCTTTTTATACGCCAAGTTTCATTACGATGTATATGTGTCGGGAGACGATACGGCGGGCGGTGGTGCAGAAGTTTAATGAGGTGAAGGGGTGGAATTGTCAGGGTCTTGATGATTTGTATGAACGGATTGAGGATAAGAAGGAGGCGAATGCAATTATCAATAGTCTCAAGATTTGCGATCCTGCGGTGGGTTCGGGGCATTTCTTGGTTTCGGCGCTGAATGAGATGATTGCGATTAAGAGTGAGTTGCGGGTTTTATTAGATAGATCTGGCAAGTCGTTAAAAGATTATCGGGTGGAAGTGCGGAATGATAAGTTATTAGTTTACGATGATGAAGGGAAATTGTTTGCTTATCATCCAAATAATGCTGAGAAGCAGCGTGTGCAGGAGTCGTTGTTTCATGAGAAGCAGACGATTATTGAGAGTTGTTTGTTTGGAGTGGATATTAATCCCAATTCGGTGACGATTTGCCGTTTGCGGTTGTGGATTGAGCTTTTGAAGAATGCTTATTATCGGGTTGATGGTAATCTCGAAACTTTGCCAAATATCGACATTAATATCAAGTGTGGGAATTCTTTGATTAGTCGGTTTGGGTTGGATGTGGATGTAAAGCAGGTTTTGAAGAAGCAGAAGTTTAGTATTGAGCAGTATCGGAATGCGGTGCAGACTTATCGCAGTGCGGAAAGTAAGGCGCAAAAGCGAGAGATGGAAAGTTTGATCGCGAAAATTAAAAATGGTTTCTGTGTTTATCTTGGTGATTATACTCCTGACAAAAAGAAATTATTAAAGTTACAGCAAGAACTTGCTGAAAAAGAATATCCTCTGTTATTTGAGTCGGAAACAGATAAGAAAGCTAGAGAGAAAAAAATTGCTAAATTACACAATGAAATTGATAAATTAGAAGCCACAATTTCTGATATAGAAAGTGGTCGGCTATATGAGAATGCTCTGGAATGGCGGTTTGAGTTTCCTGAAGTTTTGAATGATGATGGTGATTTTGTTGGGTTTGATGTAGTAATTGGGAATCCGCCATATATTCGGCAAGAAGAAATCAAGGAATTAAAACCAACTTTGCAGCAAAACTATCAATGTTATACAGGTGTTGCTGATTTATTTGTTTATTTTTATGAGTTGAGTTTGAACTTATTAAAACCTAAAGGTCACTTAACTTATATCTCTTCTAATAAATATTTTCGTGCTGGCTATGGTGAAAAGTTACGCCAATTTTTGACGAATTCAAGCATTATTCATAACTTAATTGATTTTGGTGATTATCCTGTTTTTGAGGAGGCGATCGCTTATCCAAGCATCATTACTTTAAGCAAAGCTAAATCTAAAAACAACCAAGTACAGGCTTTGTCATGGGATGAAACTAAAAAACAAAATATCGCACAATTTGCAACAGTATTAGAACAAGATGGTTTGAGGATTGCACAAGAAAACTTAAAGCCTGATGGTTGGCGTTTAGAGTCTTCTCAAAACATTGATTTATTGGCTAAATTACGAAATGCTGGTAAGCCTTTGGGTGAATATGTAAATGGTAGATTTTATCGCGGTATTTTGACGGGATTTAACGAAGCTTTTGTTATCGATCTAGCAACTCGTGACAGATTAATTAATGAGCATTCTTCTTCTGCCGAAGTTATAAAACCATTTCTTCGTGGTCGAGATGTCAAAAGATGGAGTGTTGACTATGAGGACTTGTATTGGGAGCATGTCACTTTTGCAAAAAGCGAGAAAAAGGAGGGAAAATAGAATAATTTAGAGGTCAGAAAAAGCATGACACCAGAACAAGCCGAGAAATTACAAGAACATGTGCAGGAGATCGCCAAAAT
>JBIKYZ010000328.1:0-5089 GCA_044354985.1 Pseudanabaena sp.
TAACCATTCATAGCAAGCTTGCTCATCTAATAGTTTTGTCAGGGGAAATTTGATCATGGCATCTCTATCGATTCATGAAAATGACTCCCTCCTATTTTGCCATTTCACCTACTTCCCCATATGAGCGGAAGGTTTATGTAGATCATGTTTGCTCTATAGTTGCCTTAGACAGAATTTTAATTTTAATCATACTTCCCAAATGATAGAAATTATCCTAGTGAATGATTAGGGTTGCATGGCAAAGCCGCGCAACCCTAATCATTCACTGAGAATAGAAAAGTATTACTGGATGAATGTGAACTTGCCGCTATTGCCGTCAGGTTCCATTTTAATTTGAGCTACAAAAAATTGCTTCTGGACAATTTCGCCTTCAGAAGTGAAAGATATCTCTCCTAGAGGAGTAATGTATTTACCTGTCAGCAATGTGTCATTTAACTGGGTGCGAAGTTGAGGTAAGGCCAGTGTGGCTAGCTTAGCGGTTTTATCCAGAGTGCTCAGGGCTTCAACGAATACTTGTACACCAGTAAATGCTTGAGCTGTGAACTGTGGAGGCTCTTTTTTGTTCTGTTCAGTGTAGAGTTGTCGAAAACTAGTATTGATTTCATTTTTCATCTCAGGGCTATAGGCTTGAGCGATGATGATGCCATCACATAGAGCTTTACACACTGGCAGAAGGTTGGAAGTGTTTAAACCATTTCCGCCGATAATTAGACCTTTGTAACCTAGTTCCCGCAGTTGTTTGACTAGATTCCCGCCATCAGCAGACAGTCCTGAAATGATAATTAAATCGGGTTTTATATTAATCGCATTTGTAACTTGGGATTGAAAATCGGTATCGGTAGTTTGGAAGGTCTGTACAGTTGCTAGTTCTAAACCTTTTTGCTTAACTGTTTCTTGAAAAGTACCTGTTTCAGATTTACTGAAAGCATCATTTTGAGCGAAAAAGACCGCGACTTTCTTAATTTGGGGATTGATTTTGAGTGCAGCATCGATCGCATTGGGTGCTACGACTGCGACAGGTGCTGATACTCGCGCAATGTATTTACCGATTTGTGGAATGCCTTTAGCGGTATTTGATGGCGCAATCACAGGAACCCCTGCGCGTTCAGCGATTGGGTCAGCGCTAAAGGCTTGTTGTGAGAGCGTCGGTCCAACTATACCAACAACTTTATCTTGGGAAATTAGTGTGTTAAAAGCATTAATTGCACCCTGTTCATCACCTGCGGTATCTTGGAAGACTAAGCGAATTGGTGTGCCATTGATGCCACCTCGTTTATTGAAATAAGCCTCAGCAATTTTTGCACCTGTGACTTGTTCTTGTCCTAATAGGGCGACATTGCTAGTTTGGGCAACGGCGATGCCAATAGGGATTGAGGTTTGATTGCCGCTGGTGGTGGGGCTGTTAGGGGTTGTTGTGGAGTTATTTGTTGGGGTGCAAGCCACTGCTAATAAGCAGGTCATGAGAGCAGAGATCGCGTAGCTAAAAAGTTTTTTGATAGATTTTGTCATAATTTAAGAAGCCTTAAAATAGCTGTTACTCGAATCAGTCTATCAAAATAGGTGTAATTTACGAATTGTCCATGCTTTGACGGCAGATTTCTATCCTATAGAAAACTGTATCGACTAAATTAAATCCTTCCCAAAAAAATAGGCTTGGCAAATGACCTCGGGGTGCAGAGATCTTGAAGGTTAGATTCTCATATTTACGCCAAATCTTTGGAGAAAATCCTAGGTTTAACCAACGTGGTTTGCGCCATCCAACGCGATCAGCAAACTTCTCATAGACCTTGGCAAACTCCCAATAGTTAATCTCTTCATAGATTAATCTACCGCTAAGACTTTTCCATATTCGTTGCTGAATACTCCAACCAAAGTGATTATTACTAGCTTGTATCCATGCTTGGTCGATCGCTATCCACACATCACAAGAAATCTGGTCGATGTCATTGGAAGTTAATTCGGCAATTCTATTTTTATTTGCGAGGTCTAAAATGATGGTGTTAGTAAGTAGATCGCTTTCTTTCCATTGCCCTAAATTTAAAGCTTCAATTAATTTCTTTATCTGGGGGTTGTTATGTTGATTAATATAACTAACTTCTAGACTATTGGAATTAACACCTGAACTAATTGTTGCAGACTGGAGATCATGCAAGACCTCAGTAGCAGAACTGTAACGATTAGAAATTGCTCGTTCTAAGAGACGATTGAGAATTCCTGCTAAATGATTAGATACGGAAATCTGTAATTTTTCGCGCCAAATCCAGCGATCGCTTTCGTCATTATATAAATCGAAGGGGGAAATCCCTGTCAGTAAATAAATGCAGGTTACTCCTAAACTATAGAGATCACTTTGAGGAACAGCCTTTCCCCTTGCTTGTTCAGGAGCGATATATTCGGCGCTGCCGATTAAAGTTCCTGTGCGATTGGCAGTATCGGTTGTAACGGCTTTGGCTGCTCCGAAGTCAACTAGAGCAAAACTGATTTGAGGAGAATTGGTAATTAGTGATTGGTCATGGGCGATCTTTTCTTCTTGACCTCGCTCTGAAGATTTTAACAATCGCTTGACAATATTGTCGGGTTTGATGTCACGATGGATAACTTGGCGATCATGGATGAATTGAAGAACTGGCAGAATATTTACTAGTAATTCATAGATATCTGCTTCGCTAAATATGCCATTACTCTGTAATTCGATATAGAGATTTTTGCCTTCGATGAGCTCTTGAACTAAGTATAGACATCCATCTTCTTCAAAATAGGCGATTAACTCAGGAATCTGTGGATGAGAGCCTAACGCTTTGAGTTGGGCAGCTTCGCTTTCAAAGAGGGCGATCGCCTTTTTCATTAGATCAGGGTTTTGAAACTGTGGCAGAAATTGTTTAATTACACAAGACTGCCCCAATCGTCCTAGATCTTTGGCTTGAAAAGTCCGTCCCATGCCGCCCTGTCCAATGAAAGCGATCGCCTCGTACAATCCCTTAAGCTGTAGGTTTTTGCCACAATTTATGCAAAACCTCCCGCCTTCGGGATTATTTGGCTTTTGGCAGCTAGGGTTGAGGCAGTAGGGCATATTTCTGATGGTAGATTTACATTTGTTTACATTAAATATAAAGTTTAGTTAATTAATATAAAACTTCTGTAGGAAAGTAATTAATCATGGTATTTACACCAACAAATATTTCATCTAACGATAAGGATACTTCCACAACTGTAAACAAAGCAGTTGGTCTTAACGTAAATCCTACAGGGGCAGGCGTATTTGGTTTCAGTAATTTTGCCGAAACTTGGAATGGTCGTATGGCAATGATTGGATTAGTTGCAGGCTTTGCTAATGAAGTTTTGACTGGTAAAGGCATTCTTGCTCAAGTTGGCATTACTGGTGGTATTAGCGTATTATTTACACTCTTCTTTGTAGGTTTTACGGTTGCAACTTTGCTTGGTTACTATGCTATAAAAGCTACTTAAAACGCTGAATAATATCAGTTATAACTACATTTACTAATTAAAAACCAAGAGTTAGTGGCGCTCCGCGCCGCTAACTCTTGGTTTTTTAAACTTGGCGTTGCTACACCACAATGGCAACACCGTCTTGATAATTCAGTAAATTCAAAAACGTGACTGGGTTTAAATTTCAATTCTTCAAAGTGTGATTACACCTTTGAGTGCATGTATAGAGTCTTAAAAAAACGTGAGTTCGACGAACTAAAAGATGGCAGGAGGAAGAGTAGGTAAACCTTTGAAGAGAAGATCTAAAGCAGGTTTAGTCTCGTGATAGGTATATGCAACTAACCCAGCGAGGAGGTTAACGAGAAAATTGAAAAAGCAGCGATGTCTTGAATGCTCAATCTGAGAAATGTTTTTGAGTTGATCATTGACAGACTCAGAGATTGTCAAGCAAAGTGTGTAAAGTCTAGAAGCTAGAGAAGGAGACGATCCTCGAAGAGGATGGCAAAGCGATTAAGGGCGGGTTTCCAATCGCGAATGGAGCCTCGTCCATTTCTTAGAAGTATTCCGCATCGTCAAATAAACCAACTTGAAAGCAGCGTCATCAGAGGGAAAATCTGTTGGGACTTAATCACTTTTCTCAAACTGCTATTCATTGACTCAAGTGCCTTGGTGGTATAAATCACTCTACGAATCTCAGGTGGAAAAGCAAAGAAGGGGATAATGTTCGCCCTATGACTGCGCCAAGACTCGCTAATTGATGGATATTGCTTGTCCCATTTCTCAGCAAAGAGTTCAAGGTTAAACTCCGCCTCCGATTCCGTTGCCGCCGTATAAATCGCCTTGAGGTCAGCACAAACTTGCTTACGTTGCTGCCAAGGCACAAAAGCGGCTGAGTTACGCACCATATGAACAATACATAACAACTGTACCTGTGTCTTGCGAAACACAGTCTCAAGTGCCTTAGGAAAACCAGTTAAACCTTCGACGCAAGCAATCAAAATATCTTTGACTCCACGGTTGTGAATTTCGGTGAGAACTGACAACCAGAATTTTGTACCCTCCTAATCGGGAAATCCACATACCCAATAATTCCTTGTACACGTCCATATTCGCCGCCAAGGCGAAATACAGGGACTTGTTAATTACCCTGCCATTGTCTCGGACTTTGATGACCAGACAGTCCAGAAATACGATCGGATAGACCGTATCTAGCGGAGGATAGGGCGCATTGCTTTACTTCATCAATTAGAAAAGTTACTCCTGAGGATTTGCACCAGTATCAAGATTTCTGGCTTCCTTCCCTGATATTGACCAAATGGGATATTACGATTCTCCCTCATTGATTGGTACTTTATTTTACCGCGTATCCCTTTTTTGTCCTTATCCTTATTCCGAACTCACGTTAAATCAAGAAATGGCTACGCTATTTTTTGATTTGGTAAGCATCCAAAATTTTTGTTGAGAGTGTGATTTTGTAACACTCTCAACAAAAATTTTGGATGCTTATGACATTAAATAACCCAAGTTGCTACCTATGGTAACAAGAAAAAAAAGCTGCTACAAAGGACAAAAGCCGAGTAGCAGCAAGAAAAATGAATGATGAAATTGTAGCGATTTATTGCCTATGTGACGACATTCTTCA
>JBIKYZ010000099.1:0-16685 GCA_044354985.1 Pseudanabaena sp.
ACAATTATTGGCATAATGGGTTTAGGGATAATGATTTGTTTTCGGTTGAAAGTTGAAACTCTCATTATCCCTTTTCGCTTAATCCCGCTCTTTCTTTGCTTCAATCTTGTCCAAAGTCCAATTAATCTCTGCGAGCAACTCCAAGTCAGCCACTTACCCATCGTAGATAATAGCGATCGCTTGGTAGGACTGATCAGTAATTCCAGTCTCCAGCAAATATTAAGTTCCATTGCTCTCCAACAAGCAAAAGAACAAGAACAGTCACAAACGGACTTATTACGCCAGCAATCCGAAGCAAGGCTTCGGGCTAGTGAACAGCGCTATGTGTCCTTATTAGCAGCATCTCCTGTAGGTATTGTTCATACTGATCTAGAGGGGATTTGTACATACGCTAATGAACGTTACTGCGAGATTATTGGGACTGAGCCAGCCGAACTCATCGGGAAACTTTGGTTTCAGGGACATAGCCCTGACAATCTGGAGCGCATTAACCAAGAATTTGAGCAGTCCTTGCGCGAAAATCGTCCTTTTCAAATAGAATATAGTATCCAACGTTCAGATGGAACGGAAGTTTGGGTTTATGGACAGGCCGTTGTGGAGTATGATGCCGAAGGGCAAAAGATCGGTTATATTGGCACGACTACAGATATTAGCGATCGCAAAGCTACCGAAGCCGCTTTACTAGAAAGAGAAAAGCAATTATCAACCCTATTAAGCAATTTGCCAGGTTTTGTCTATCAGGAGCTCAACGATACTGACTATACACCTGTATACATTAGTCCTGGTGTAACAGACATTACTGGCTATTTACCAACAGAATATTTAATCGATCGCACGGTGAGCTGTGGTAAATTAATTCACCCCGAAGATGTGGATTATGTTTGGGAATTAGTGCAATCAGCACTTGCACTCAAACAAGCCTATCAATGCGAGTATCGTATTGTTGATAAATTTGGTCAGGAAAAATGGCTCTGGGAAAGGGGGAGTGGAACCTATAGTGACTTGGGAACATTGTTATATTTAGATGGGTTTATTACCGATATTACCGATCGCAAGCTAGCTGAATCTCTTCTTGCTAGTCAACACAAAATTCTTGAACTCATTGCTAAGGCAGAGCCACTGACGGATATTTTCGAGACATTGCTCAAAACGATGGAATCCTGTCTCACAGGAGCAGTTTGTTCGATTACGCTCTGCCGCGATGGTCAATTATGCGAAGTGACAGCGCCGAGTCTACCTCAAAACTATGCAGTGGCTTTAGCAGGAGCCAATTTACCGATCGCGGAAGGAGTCGGTAGCTGTGGGACAGCAGCTTTTCGACGGGAGTTGGTCTTGGTTTCCGATATCGACAATGACCCTTTGTGGAAGGATTACAAGTCCTTGGCGTTAGGCTGTGGATTTCAGGCTTGCTCGTCAATTCCCATCTTTAGCAGTGATCAGACATTATTGGGGATATTTGGTATTTACTATCGCGAGAAAAAAGCACCCCAATCCCACGAACTAGACTGGATTGCTCAAGTAGCAAATATCGCAGGTATTGCGATCGAACGCCAGCAGGCAACTCAATCCCTAACCCAACTTAATCAAGCACTAGAAAGTATAGTTGAAGAAAGGACAGCAGCTTTACAAATGAGCGAAGAGCGTTGGCAATTGGCGCTCAAAGGATCGAATGCTGGTATTTGGGATTGGGATATCATAGGGAATAAGAAGTTTTTTTCTACTCGCTGGAAAGAGATGCGGGGCTTTGCTGAGGACGAGATTAGTGATTCGGTTAATGAATGTGAGAGTCGGGTTCACCCTGATGACTACGATCGCATCTTTGCCCAGCTTAATGCCCATCTAGCAGGAGAGACGGAATTTTGTGAATTAGAATATCGGACACGTTGCAAAGATGGTTCCTATATTTGGATAATCGATCGGGGACAAGCTTTACGAGATGAGACAGGACGAGCCATTCGCATGATTGGATCTGACACAAATATTACAGCGCGTAAACAGGCAGAAATTGCACTCCAAGAAAGTGAACGGCGGTATTCAACCTTGGCTGCTGCTGCACCTGTGGCAATCTTTCGATTTGATGTACAACTCAATTGCACCTATGTGAATTATCGTTGGTGCGAAGGGTCGCTCCGCAGAATCGGCTTTGGGGCGAGGGTGGATGAATGCGTTGCATCCAGCTGATCGCGATCATGCTATTGAAGCATTGAATTACCTGCATGAACATGCCTCTCCAGATTCTCATTTTCTAAAAGCTGGAGAGGGACGGCATTTACGACCAGATGGCACGATCAATTGGTTTTATTCTCAAGTTGTTCAAGAGTTCGATGACACAGGTAATCTCATTGGCTTTGTCGGCACGCTGACAGATATTACGAAACGCAAAACAGCAGAAATCGCCTTGCAAGAGAGCGAAACGAAGTTTCAACGGATTACAGAAAGTCTACCTGGAATGGTTTATCGCTATATCTTACATCCCGATGGTAGCGATGAATGCACCTATGTGAGTCCTCAAGTTCGGCACATTTTTGAACTTGAACCAGACATTGTGCTCCAGAGTGTTAGCCATCTATGGGAGAGAGTTCACCCAGATGACATGCCTATAACACTAGAAGAAGTAAAAGTTTCGGCTGAATCTTTAAAACCATTTTTCGTTGAAGAGAGGTTGATTCTACCCCAAGCAGGGCTCAAATGGGTACAAATTATTGCTCGTCCAGAACGTCAGAAAAACGGCGATATTGTCTGGGATGGAGTCGTTATAGATATTACCGATCGCAAAAAATTAGAACAAGAACAAACAAAACTTACGACAATACTTGAAGCAACGCCAGACTATATCGGGATGGTCAATGCTCAAGGTGAGATTTTGTGGCACAACAAGCAACTCCGAAAACTACGTCCTGAAATCGGTGATCCTCAAGATCATCGATTTGTTACTGAATGTCATCCAGATTGGGCAAATAAAATTATAGCTGAACAGGCTTTACCAATAGCGATTCAGGAAGGTAGTTGGTCTGGAGAATTAGCACTGTTGGATGGAAAAGGCGGAGAAATTCCTGTTTCCCAAGTCATTATTGCTCACAAATCAGCTGATGGCATCGTCGAGAATTTTTCGACCATTATGAGAGATATTAGCGATCGCAAACAAGCAGAAGTCCAACTCCAGCGTGCCTATGAAGAACTCATCCGCGCAACTCGTCTGAAAGATGAGTTTCTCGCCAACATGAGTCATGAACTCCGCACACCTCTCAATGCCATTTTAGGTATGTCTGAGGCGTTGCAAGAAATGATATTTGGTTCATTAAATGATAAACAAATCCGATTCATAAAAACAATTGAAGATAGTGGTAATCATCTACTAAGCCTGATTAACGACATTCTAGATGTTGCCAAAATTGAATCTGGACAAATAGAGCTGGATGTTCAGCCAACAGATATCAGCTCTTTATGCAACTCTAGCATGGCTTTTATTAAACAGCAGGCTCTGAAAAAAAGCATTCAGATCAGGACGAACATCCCACCCCATCTCCCAAAACTATTAATTGATGAACGTCGTATCCTGCAAGTTCTAATTAATTTACTCAACAATGCGGTTAAATTCACGCCAGCAGGTGGACGTATTACTCTGGAGGCAAGCCATCACCAGCAACATGTAAATCCAGAATCATCAAATTTTCAAGATATATCGAATGAGCACCATAATCGTCTTGTAAGCGAACAAGCACCAATTACATTATCAACTAGAAGCTATATCAAAATAGCCATTACTGATACTGGAATTGGTATTGCTTCAGAAGATATAGCTCGGATCTTTCAACCCTTTATCCAAATTGATAGTGCTCTCAATCGGCAATATACAGGCACAGGCTTAGGTTTATCTTTGGTGAAACAGATCACAGAACTTCATGGAGGTGTGGTTAACTTAACGAGTGAAGTCGGGGTTGGCAGTTGTTTTAGCATCGAACTTCCTTGTGATATTGTTGCTCCTATACCAGATCTAACTAGAACTCCTAATCAAGCATCCCAGCCACAACCATCTAGCCCCAGCAAAACAGAAGTATCACATCTCATCTTACTTGCGGAAGATCATGAAGCCAATATCAGCACAATTGTGGGCTACCTAGAAATCTATGGTTATCGATTCATTATTGCCAACAATGGTCTCGAAGCGATCGCATTGGCAAAATCCGAACGTCCTGACCTGATTTTGATGGATATTCAAATGCCCATAATGGATGGAATCGAAGCTATTCAACAAATCCGTCAAGATCCCCAGTTTCAAAATACTCCTATCATTGCTCTAACTGCTTTAGCGATGGACGGTGATGAAGAACGTTGCCTATCCGCTGGAGCTAACAGTTATGTCAGTAAACCTGTAAAACTCAAACAATTAAATGAGTTAGTTCAACAATTAATTGAAACCAGTAATACCAATTCACAAAAGTGTAGCAACACTTCTGTGAATTAAAAAGCAAACCTTTTATTGCTATACCGAATCAACCCAAGCCAAAAAAATTGAAAGTGTTGCAAAGCAACACTTTCAATTTTTTTGGCTTGGGTTTGAGCGCAATGTAAGCCGATCGCTTTAACAGCACACTAACTTCTTAATGTTGCTTGGAACTTCTCTTCGAGTAAATCACGTACCTTTTGATGAACAGGATTAATATCGACATCAGTTAATGTGCGATCGCTTGCTCGATAAACCAGTCTAAAAGCTAGACTACGCAAACCTTCAGGAACACCTTTACCAATATATTGATCAAAGAGAGTCACCGAATCTAGCAACTCGCCACCCACATGGGTAATTGATCGCTGAATATCGGCAACCGTGAACTTCAATGGTGCGAAGAAAGCAATATCGCGATCGCTGCTGGGGTAAGTAGAGAAAGGATGGAAAGTAGGAATCGACTTTTTCATCATCGCATCAAGCAATGTGTAGAAATCTAGCTCGAAGGCATAAATTTCATCAGGTAGCTCTTTCTCAGCACGTAGTTGTGGATGCAGCTGACCGAATGTACCGAGGCGCTCGCCTGATATCCAGAGAGAAGCGGTACGACCAGGGTGTAAGCGGTCATCTTTTTGATCGGGCTGATACTCGACCGAGATGCAAAGATTATGGAAGACTGAATCCAGTAGACCCTTTGCTTCATAGAAATTCATAGGCTTGGATTCATGCTGCCAAGTGCCGACGGTCGGGTCACCACCGAAAATCCCTGCAATGCGATCGGTTTCATCACTTCCAGCTTCATCGAGCCAGAACACGCGACCAATTTCAAATCCATTCAGGATTCCATTACCTTGGTTGATATTAAAAGCACATGACTCAATTAAATTAGTGAGCAAATCACCGCGCAAAGCGCCATATTCGATCGCTACAGGATTATTGATTTTCACCTGATGAGACTCAGCAGGGCTGCATAAAGACATATGCATTACTTCGTTCAAGCCGACAGCACGAAAGGCGGATCGAATCATCCGACCACCTTCTTGATCGGCGGAAAGGAACCCAAACTCAGTTCGCGCGGGTAAAGTTTCCACAAATTTATCGTAGCCATAGATCCGCGCAATTTCTTCCACTAAGTCGATTTCGCGCTCAATATCAGCATAGCGATAGGGCGGCACAGTAACTTTCCATGTGGCATAGCTGCCTTCTTCAATTGGTTGCTTTTCTAGCTCAAAGGATAAAACCTTAAGAGTCTGCTCAACTTCCGCTTCAGACAGCAAAGCCAATGCATCATCATCTTCGCGATCGACTTCACCAAGAACTTGCCAAACCTTAGTCAAGCGTAAATCAATCACGCGAACTTCCTTGGAACGAGCATCCATGACACTCTGTTCCACGACTTCACCGCCAGCCATTTCCATAATCATCTGCACTGCTTTTGCCGAGGCAGATTCGATCGCCGCTTGATTAACGCCGCGTTCATAGCGTGCCGATGCCTCAGTGCGTAGTCCTTGAGCGCGAGCCGATCGCCTTGTGGTGACTTGCGTGAATAGAGCTGCTTCTAGAACAATATTTATAGTTTTTTCAGAAATTTCAGTTTCTGCGCCACCCATCACCCCTGCGATCGCGATCGGTTTATCTCCTGACGTGATCAACAAATTCTGTGTGGTGAGACTGCGATCGGCTTCGTCCAGGGTTTTAATTTTTTCACCAGCTTTTGCAAAGCGCACGCCAATCTTGAGCCCGTCAGCCAAAGTATCTGCATCAAAGGCATGGAGCGGCTGTCCCCATTCCAACAAAATGTAATTGGTAATATCGACGATATTGTTAATAGAGCGCATTCCCGCCGCTTCAATACGGCGTTTTAACCATTCGGGTGAGGGTGCAACTTTTACGCCTTTAATCAATGTCCCAATGTAGGCAGGGCAAGATTTAGAATCTTCTACCGTAACCCAATTAGCCGCTTTTGGCTGAGAATCTGTAGTTGCTAAGGGCAAACGCACTTCTTTCCCAAGCAAAGCCGCAACTTCACGGGCAATTCCCACCATGCTGAGGGCATCGGCTCGGTTAGCAGTTGAAGTCACATCAAGGATCGCGTCATCGAGCCCAAGCAAGGGACGCACATCCGAACCAACGGTTACGCCTTCAGGAAATTCATGGATACCGCTTGATTCTTTAGCTAGTCCAATTTCTGCAAGTGAACAAATCATCCCCTCAGATCGCTCGCCACGTAACTTAGTGGGACGCAATTTCAAATCAACCGTTGGCAAATAAGTGCCAATCGTGGCTACAGGTACAAACAAACCCTGTCTAGCATTTGCCGCCCCACAGACGATTTGTAAAGGCTCAGGTGCGCCGATGTCTACTTTACATACCTGCAATTTATCGGCATTGGGGTGTCGCTCAGCCGTAAGGATATGACCAACCACAACTCCTTCAGCCCATGTCCTGCGATCTTCTATTGACTCGACCTCAAAGCCTGCCATCGTTAGTTTTTCATCTAGCTCTTGCGGCGAGAGATCGCAGTCTACAAGTTCACGGAGCCAATTAAGGGAGATACGCATTGGGAAATTCTGGCGAAAAGAGTATTAAGAAATATTCAAGTTATAGTAGTTTAGCAAAATCCGCACTCCAAACTTGACAACTACATTTCATGTCTGAAGTCAATCCTGATTCGCTCAGTCAAATAATCGCAAAACGCCTAAATCAAATTCGTGCCAAAATTCCGCCGCAGGTAAAACTCGTTGCTGTCAGCAAATATACGACTACTGAGGCGATACGCGCAGCCTATGCCGCAGATGTACGCGACTTTGCGGAATCACGGGTACAGGATGCAAAAATTAAGCAAGAAGAATTAGCGGATTTAACCGATATCACTTGGCACATGATTGGTTCCTTGCAAAGTAACAAGGCAAGAGCTGCGATCGCGCAATTTGACTGGATACATTCTATTGATCGTTTTAGTCTTGCGGAGCAATGCGATCGCCTAGTCACCGAACTTGGTAAATCACCAAAGCTTTTATTACAGGTCAAGCTCGCCGAAGACCCTGACAAATCTGGTTGGTCAGAATCAGAACTCCTAGCTGATTTACCAAGGTTAGAAAAGCTCCAAAATCTGAATATTGTGGGACTAATGACGATCTTGCCACTTGGCTTAGACGATTCTCAAGCCTATGAAGTTTTTAGTCGCGTTGGTGAATTAGCTGCAAAACTGCGATCGCTCGGTTGGACTAATATTCAAGAACTCTCAATGGGGATGTCAGCGGACTATGCGATCGCGGTCAAAGCAGGTGCTTCGCTCATCCGCGTTGGTAGCCAGATTTTTGCACCCAAATAATCGGTAAGACTGGCTATGCCAGTCTTACCGATTATTTGGGTGCTGGGAACACCAAAATCAATTTTTTTACTTGCCAGATATGCACAAACCTGATATAAGTTTAGCGTTCTAAGGCAAACAGCTTGTCCTCATTTACGTTGAGGGTTTTCCAAATCCTGACAACGTCAATTTTAATTTTAATGATGGCAATACAATAAATTACTGTGTTTTCTGTATCCTAGAACACTTTAATTGCGAATAAAAATACTGATCTTCCAAAATCAGTATTAATTCAAGAGATTGCTATCCATTCTGATGTTATGGTTTTTGTCTTTTGTGATTACTAATACGAAAAACCATGAGAAAGACAATGTCTAACTAAGTTTTTATCGTGATGTCACATTGTTCAATTATCATCATTTAGACTCACATAGACGCTCTTAGCAAAAACAAATTGATTTTGCTAAGTCCTTGATAGGAAACAGGTTTACTCAATTATTAAAAACTTGTTAAGTATTAAAAAGGTTTCTTCATAGGTAACTAGTTTACTTAAGTAGTTAAGCCCTATGTGCTACAAGGCTTTGTCAAATAAAAGTCGTGTTTTGTCGTATTAAAAAAAATTAATAACCATATCTAGCTTTTTTGCCTGTTATCGGTTACAGTCTGCGAGTAAATAATTTGTCAATACTGTTTTGGACAGAAAAGGCAACTTAGCACAACTAGACAAAGCAACTCTTTACATTATTTAAGACTGCTTTATTAGATTGCACTCCTCATCTAGTCTAGAAGTATGATGTTTCGGTTTCCAAGCCAAAACTGAGGAGCAAACACTAGGAGTTAATTACGATGGGAATTTTTACTAAGCTCAAGGATTTTGTTGGTCTGTCTGAAGCTCAAGAGTACGAATATGAGTACGATGAAGCTTCTGGCCGTGAATACCAAGACATTTATCAAGAAGATAATGGCGCGATCGCACCAGAACCTGAAGAGCCTCAAGCTCGCCGCACCCGTGAACGTCCCACCGCTTTAAGAGCAACTTCTGAAAACATGAGCAATGTAATTGGTATGCCTGGCGCTGCAAATGGTTTGTCCCAAGTAATGGTGATGGAGCCTCGCAGTTTTGAAGAAATGCCTCAAGCAATCCAAGCATTGCGCGAACGCAAATCAGTTGTGCTGAACTTAACAATGATGGACCCCGATCAAGCTCAACGTGCAGTTGACTTTATTGCTGGTGGTACTTATGCCCTTGATGGTCATCAAGAACGCATTGGCGATAGCATCTTCCTGTTTGCACCTTCCTGTGTTCAAGTTTCATCCCAGTCTTCCGTATTGAACGAAGCGCCAATGCCTCAGCCTCGCGTAGTACGTCCTACCGCAGCTCCTGCTCCAGCATGGGCTTCTGAAGCACCTGTTAGCCGTTTCGCTCAATAAGATCTAGGTTATTGGTGAATCATTGAAAGCTCAACTCAGTATTATCGGTGGCGGTGTAATGGGTGAGGCAATTTTGTCTCGCCTTGTCGCTAGTAATATTTACCTGCCATCCGATGTCTGCGTCAGTGACCCGATGCCAGAGCGTCGCGCTCTTTTAGAAAAAAAGTATGGCGTGCAAGTTACGCCAAACAATTTGGTGGCTGCCGAAGCAGAGATTATGCTGCTTGCCGTGAAGCCGCAATCGTTAAACGCGGCGGCAATTGGTCTTGCGAATGCTCCTGCACCTTGTATTGTGTCAATTTTAGCTGGAGTCACTTTGGCTCAACTAGAGGGGATGTTTCCCTCTAAGTCAATTATCCGAGCCATGCCAAATACTCCAGCGCAGGTAGGTGCAGGTGTAACCGCGATCGCAGCTAATGCATTAGTAACTACTGCGCATTTAGATGCTGTGCGAAAAATTTTTGGAGCGGTCGGTACGGTTGTTGAAGTTGCCGAGTCGCTAATGAATGCTGTGACAGGTTTGTCTGGTTCTGGACCTGCTTACGTTGCGCTCATGGTTGAAGCAATGGCAGATGGTGGTGTGGCGGCGGGATTGCCAAGGGCGATCGCGATGCAGCTTGCCACCCAAACAGTTTTAGGCACAGCACAATTATTAAGTGAAACCAAGCTACATCCTGCTCAGTTAAAGGATCAAGTCACTAGCCCCGCAGGTACAACCATTGCTGCGATCGCTCATTTAGAAAAAGCAGGCTTGCGTTCCGCTATGATAGAAGCCGTGCTTGCCGCAACCCGTCGCGCTGAGGAATTGGGCAAGCAATAGTTTTTTTAAGATTCAAATCTCTAAAAGATCCCCCTCTATCCCCCTTGTAAAGGGGGAAGAAGATAATTTTATTCTCCCCCCTTTATAAGGGAAGGGGGGCTGGGGGGATCTCTGGGATTCAAGTCTTAGATGGTTTCTAGAAGTTTAATTGAGCAGATTGGGAGTTAGAGGTTTTGGATTATCGTCAAGCGGGTGTAGACATCGAAGCAGGTCGTACCTTCGTTGAAAAAATTCGCGATTCTGTTGCAAGAACCCATCGTCTAGGTGTACTAGGCGATCTTGGTGGTTTTGGTGGCTGCTTTGAATTGCCCACAGGTTATCGGCAACCCGTTCTCGTTTCAGGTACAGATGGTGTTGGTACAAAGCTAAAAATTGCTCAGGCAGCCAATAAACACGACACGATCGGCATCGATCTTGTGGCGATGTGCGTAAATGATGTGCTGACCTCTGGCGCAGAGCCATTATTTTTCTTGGATTATTTAGCCACTGGCAAACTCGAACCCGATCAACTCGCTGAAGTGGTGAAGGGCATTGCTGATGGTTGTCAGATGGCAGGTTGTGCCTTGCTCGGTGGCGAAACGGCTGAGATGCCAGGTTTCTATGGTGTGGGCGAGTATGACGCTGCGGGCTTTTGTGTTGCGATCGCTGAAAAGTCGGAAATGCTTAATGGCACGCAGGTAAATATCGGCGATGTGGTAATTGGTTTGGCGAGTTCAGGTGTGCATAGCAATGGCTACAGTCTTGTCCGCAAGATTATCGAAAGCAAAGGCTATAGCTGGAGCGATAAGTTAGAAATTTCAATTGATACGCAGGATTTAACTTTAGCTGAAGTATTTCTCACGCCTACTCAGATTTATGTGAAGCCAATTTTGGCGGCGCTCAAAGCCAATTTCGGTATTCACGGACTAGCACACATTACAGGCGGCGGTTTACCCGAAAACTTGCCGCGTTGCCTCGGTGAAGGTCAAGCAGTACAAATTGTTCGCAATAGTTGGCAAATTCCTGCTCTGTTTCAGTGGCTTCAATCTGAGGGAGAAGTTCCTGAACTAGATATGTTTAATACTTTTAATATGGGTATTGGCATGGCGGTAGTCGTTGATCCAGTTAGAGCAGATGATGCGATCGCCTATTTTCAATCTCAAGGTTTTGTAACTAACCGCATCGGTGAAGTCATCGCAGGTGTGCGATCGCTGATTTTTGCTTAGCAGTAGCCCTGCACTCAAGTGCGGGGCTAAAAGCTCAAACCCGTTGAAACGGGTTACGGAGAAGTATTATTTAGTCCACTTCAGTGGACTTTAGCTTTTAGCCAAGAACTTGAGTTCTTGGTTTAGTTCTATTGCTGAAAGTTGCGATCGCATGGCTAACTTGCCCAGTAATTAAACGGGTGGTCTATAATGCTGTCAAAACCTCCTGCAATCTAACCCCATGTCTCAAGATCTGCTGACTCAGATTTATAACGCTTTTGACCCCTTTGAGCCTTTGCCTGCTGGCGATCCTGCTTATGTGGATTGTGCAGAGGTGCGGGGCGATAAGAACATTTTGGTGGATTTGGGGAATAAGTTGCTGCGATCGGATCGCATGGTCTGTCAGTTATATGCTGGACATCGGGGCGGCGGCAAATCAACGGAGCTATTACGGTTAAAGGATCATCTAGAGAAAAAAGGTTGTTTGGTAGTTTACTTTGCAGCGGATGAGGATGACATCGATCCTGAAGATGCTCAATATACGGATATTTTGTTGTCCTGTACGCGGCATTTGTTGGAAGAACTTAAAAATGCTGATCCTGCGCCAATTTTGGGATGGTTAGGCGATCGCTGGCAGGATTTGAAAGAACTTGCGTTAACTGAGGTTAAATTTGAGGATTTGAAGGTTGAAGCTCAAATTGCACTATTTGTCAAACTAACGGCGAGCATTCGGGCGATTCCATCGGAGCGTCAAAAGATTCGAGACAAGGTAAATCCCCATTCCATTACTTTGCTAAAGGCTCTGAATGAGTTTATTGATGATGCGAAACGGAAACTTCCTAAGGGGAAAACTCATTTGGTAGTGATCGCGGATAATCTTGATCGTATTGTGTTAATCCCGCAGGAGCATGGACGCACTAATCACGATGAGATTTTCTTAGATCGAGCGCAGCAATTACAGGGTTTGAATTGTCACATCATCTATACGATTCCAATTTCGATGGTTTATTCGAGTCGGGCGACAGATTTGCGAGATATTTATGGCGATCCACAAGTGTTGCCGATGATTATGGTGCAGACTCCTGATGGTGAGACTGATGCGGCAGGACTTGCAAAAATCACGGAAATTATCAAGAAACGGATTGAACCTTTTGCGCCTAATGCGAATTTAGAGGCAGAAATCTTTAGTAGTGCAGAAGGCTTGCTCAGGCTATGTTTGATGAGTGGTGGTCATGTGCGGAATTTGATGTTGTTGGTGCGATCGGCGATCGATCATATCGATAGTTTGCCAATTACGGAAAAGGCTATTCAATGGGGTATCACGCAAGCGCGAGATAGCTATCGTCGCACAGTGGAGCAGGATGAATGGGAGTTACTGGCGAAGGTTACGGAGACGAAAGGAATTGAGAATAACGAGCGCTATCGTAAGTTATTGTTTAATCGTTGTGTGTTGCAATATGGCTATTTTGATGATGAGGGAGAACTTCAACCTTGGTATGATGTGCATCCTCTGATTAGGGGTATTCAACAGTTTAAGGATGCTGTTGCACAGTTAGAAAAGAAAAATTCAACTATTGTTTCTTGAGGTTTAGAGAACTATGGATTCAGAAGCGATCGACTGGGAGCAGGATTTACCGTTAGATGCTGATGAGGCATATCAATCGCTAGTGCGATCGCTTAAGCGTACTGATGGGTTTGCATTGCTGTTTGTGCGTTGTTCTCCTGTGCAAGGAGATCGGATTATTACTGATGTTCGGGCGGACTTACCTAGCAAAACAGTTGTGGTTTTGGAATTAAAGGAATCGATTGATAATCTTTACGATTATGTAGCTGCTTTAACAAACCGTGAGCAAATTAATATTCTCTTTATTAAGGGGATAGAATACTCGATTTTCGCCTATGAAGATAGGGAAATGAATGATGTTAACCTTAGAAGTCAGAGTTCCGTTTATGGGGGGACATGGCAAGGTATGCCGCGTATTTTAGGACATCTAAATCTCAGCCGAGAACGTTTTAGAGATGATTTTAAATTCTGTTTTGTTTTTCTCTTGCCAGAATTTGCTCTACGTTATTTTATTCGCCGCGCTCCCGATTTTTTTGATTGGCGGTCTAATATTTATGAATTTCCAACAAATAAAGAACTAATTAATCAAGAAGCACATCGACTCGCTTATCTTGATGGTGGTTATGTAGAATATTGCGAACAGACGAATGCACAGCGCATCGTCAAATTAGCAACAATTTTGAGTTATATTGATGAAAAACCAGAACCAGCAAATGAAGCAGCTTTATGGTTTGAAAAAGGATTAATTCATGAGGCAGGGAATGAATATGAAGAGGCAATTATTTCCTATGATAAGGTACTATCTATCAAATCTAACCATCGCTTTGCATGGAATAGTCGTGGCGATGCACTATATGATTTAAGTAGATACGAAGAGGCAATCATATCCTATGATAAAGCATTAGCAATCAAACCAGTCAAGCACTATACATGGAATAGTCGGGGCGAGGCATTATGTAAATTAAATAGGTATGAAGAAGCTCTTATTTCCTTTGATAAAGCTTTAAAAATTGATCCTAACGACTCTTATATATTATACAATCGCGGTAATGTGTTATGTGATTTAGACAGATATGAAGAAGCACTCATTGCATTTGATAAAGCTTTAAAAATTGATCCTGACGATTACTATATATGTTTCAATCGTGGTGATGTGTTATGTAATTTAAATAGATATGAAGAAGCACTCATTGCATTTGATAAAGCTTTAGAAATTAATCCTAATGATGACGAAACTTGGGGGTATAGAGGTAATTGTCTAGGACATCTAAAACATTACGAAGAAGCTTTACATTCTTATAATAAAGCAATTGAAATTAACTCAGATTCTAGCAAATATTGGTATCATAGAGGAACTCAACTCAGCGAATTAAGCCGATATGAGGAAGCGCTTGCATCTTATGACAAGGCTTTGCAACTTAACTCTAGTTATTATGAAGCTTGGAATGATAGAGGCGCTCTACTTTGCGATATCCTCGATAGATATGAGGATGCAATCATTTCTTTTGATAGAGCTTTGCAAATTAACTCTGAAAGGCATGAATCATGGCAAGGTCGTGGTATTGCTCTAGGAAATTTAGGTAGATACGAAGAAGCCATTGTCTTATGTGACAAGGTTTTACAGATTAATCCCGAAGATCATGAAACATGGGGATATAGAGGTTACTGTTTAGAGAATTTAGAACGCTATGAGGAGGCTTTATTATCTCATCATAAAGCACTTGAAATTGAATCCACTTCAAGCAGTCATTGGTATAACTATGGAATTCAACTAGGTGAATTAGGTAGATACGAAGAAGCGATTAATTCCTATGATAAAGCCTTGCAATTCAAATCTGACTACCAAGATGCTTGGATCAATCGAGGTTATGCATTTTTGAGGTTAGGAAAATTTGATGAGGCTCTTGCTAGCTTTGAGAAAGAAATGGAATTGAATGAGGGTAGTGCTTATTATGACAAAGCCTGTGTCTATGCAGTACAGAAACAAATTGATGAAGTTATTTCCAACCTACAAAAAGCTATTGAGATAGATAGCGAAGAATATCTTGATAGAGCAAAGACCGACTCAGATTTTGACAGTATCCGCCACGATCCACGCTTTCAAGCCTTGATACAATAAAGGTGTTGTGGGGACTGTAGGGGCGGGTTTAGTTGGCAATTTTGCACCTAAAGCAAAATCTATCTACAAAACCCGCCCCTACGCAATCAATATCACTTTCCGTAAAACCCCACCCCTACCGAGGATTTGGGGATTGCAGATAATAATATTTTGGGCGATCGCAACGGTTTCGGAATGATGTTGGAACGGTATTGTAGGGACGGGTTTAATTGTTAATATTGTAGGGGCGGGTTTAATTGACAATTCTGTACTAAAAGCAAAATCTATCTGCGAAACCCGCCCCTACGCAATCTCGATATCTGCAAAAACTGTCCCTACACAATCTTGATAATGCCATGAAATACGATCGCGAAAAACACCATCGTCGTTCTATTCGGCTCAAAGGATATGACTATTCTTCTGTAGGCAGTTATTTCATCACCATTTGTACTTTTCAACGAGAATGCCTATTTGGAACAATTAGTGATGGAGAAATGCAATTAAATCAATATGGAAAAATCGTGTATTCTCATTGGCAAAACCTACCTAAATACCATCCCAGATTGGAGTTAGATGAATTTGTCATAATGCCCAACCACATCCACGGCATTCTATTTTTGATAGATAACAATGATATTTCTCTGGATCACAACAATTCTGTAGGGGCGGGTTTAGCAGACAATTTCATCCTTGAGAACCAAAATCCATTTCCAAAACCCGCCCCTACAAACGGTTTAACAGATAATTCTGCACTTAATAACAAAGATTTATACGATACCGTGGGAGCGGGTTTAGCTGATAATTTTGTGCTGAATGCAGGATCTATCTGCGAAACCCGCCCCTACACAATCTCAATTCCTGCAAAAACCGCCCCTACAAAGAATTTTGCAACAGAGAATAATCATGGAATCCCAGAAATTATTCGAGGATTTAAAACATTCTCTGCTCGTCGCGTTAACCAAATCCGTCATACATCAGGAATTCCCGTATGGCAGCGCAATTATTACGACCATATCATTCGTGATGAAACATCATTACAAAAGATTCGCCAGTATATCCAAATAAACCCAAATTTATGGCAGGTTGACCAGCTACATCCTAACAATCCCTCTAAATGGTAACTATTGTAAATCAGTCTGACAAACGCTTTCAAGTCTTAATACAATAGGAGAAAAATATGATTACAACTACAGAAATCCTCCAAACCATTCCCAAACGCTCTCAAGAAGACTGCTTCTAAATAGCAGAAATACTTTTACAAAGACTAGTAAATCAAACAAAACCCACCCGCAACCAAATCAACCAACAGTTAAAAATCGCCGCCTTACTTGCCGTTGACGACTACACCAACGATCCAGAACTCAGAGCCCTAACTGCCCTTGATGGAGAGGACTTTTACGAATGTGAATAGAGGTAAAATCTCGCTAGTTCAACTCAATCCCTCCGTTGGTAGTGAAATCGGAAAGACACGTCCAGTCATTATTGTCAGTAATAACGCCATAGGAATTTTGCCCCTAAAAGCGATAATTCCAATTACTGATTGGAAAGAAAGATACACAATTCGTACTTGGATGGTAAAACTGGAACCTACACCAGATAATGGATTAAGCAAAACTTCTATGGCTGACACCTTTCAAGTGCGCTCATTATCTCAAGAGGAATTTGTCCGCAAGCTAGGACAGCTAGACGAGAAATCTATTTTGATATTTGGACTTTGGACAAGATTGAAGCAAAGAAAGAGCGGGATTAAGCGAAAAGGGATAATGAGAGTTTCAACTTTCAACCGAAAACAAATCATTATCCCTAAACCCATTATGCCAATAATTGTCAC
>JBIKYZ010000329.1:0-5078 GCA_044354985.1 Pseudanabaena sp.
TGACTTATTTGCGGCTGTTCGCTCGATTGTCAATACTGGAAAAAGAAAAGGCTTTTCCGCTTTTGAGTCGATTCTTATCGCTTTGAATCCTCTCAAATCATTGTTTGCTATAGGTTGAGCAATTACAGTCAAAGCAAAGGCGATCGCATCTGGTTTATTATCGTCTGACCAAGCCAGTCAGGTTACCGATGAAGAAATCTATCAGCTTTTATTTGAACCTAATTTTTCGACTGCGGCTGTAGTATCTGATCTCTCAGGGCGGGGGATGGGGCTATCGACGGTCCAAGAGCAAGTCCGTAGTCTGAAAGGGGCAATTGAAGTTAAGTCGGAACTAGGACAAGGTACGACTTTTACGATTAAACTACCGCTTACTTTGAGCATTGCGAAGCTGATGATTTTCAGCATTCAAGAACGATTATTAGCGATCGCGATCGATAGCTTACTAGGGATTATCACCGTTGATAGCAATGAAATTCAAATTATCCAAGGTAATGAGTTTTATCGTTTTGAAGATCGACTAGTTCCACTATATCCAATATCTTTATTTGCTGATGGTTATCCATTACCTAAGCAATCCCTGGATATGTTTAATACGGAGTCATTTACGGAAGAGAATCAGACCACCTTACTGCTGTTTTCTGATGGCGAGCAAGTCGTAGCTCTCCCCATTGATCGGGTACTTAATGAGCAGGAGTTAGCGATTAAACCTTTTGGGAAAGCAATCACCCCGCCACCTTATTTATACGGTTGTACTGTTTTGGGTAATGGAACACTTGTACCTGTAATTGATAGTTCAGTTTTGCTCTCCATTAAACAGTCCACCAAATCCTTACTATCAGCTTCTCCATCAGCTAATGCATCTACTTCGCCACCTTTATTGGCAGCAAAACCTGATGCACCTAAGCGAAAAACAATCCTAATTGTGGATGATTCTCTTACTGTTCGCCAAGCACTATATTTGACCTTAGAAAAATTTGGCTATCAAGTCATCCAAGCTGGCGATGGACGCGAAGCGATCGAAAAACTTGCTAGATCTTCTGAAATTCAAGCAGTATTGTGTGATGTAGAAATGCCGAACATGAATGGATTTGAATTTTTAGCCGCTTGTGGCAAAGATGTCCGTTATCGAGAGATTCCTATTGTCATGCTCACTTCCCGTAGTGGGGCTAAGCATCGGGGCGTTGCTCAAATGCTTGGCGCTTCAGGATATCTAACCAAACCCTATTTAGAGCAAGAATTAATCAAAACTATTCACGGGCTAATCGTATAGGCGGCTCGAATCTTCTCCTATATCAAATTTCTTTATCCTAATTAATAATTAAGTAGTATGCTCAGCACCAAAAAAAAAGAAGAAACGCTTAAATTCCTGATCTTCACCATGGCAGACCTAAATTTAGCGATCGGCATTGAGAGTGTGGTGCGAATTATCCCTTTACCTAAAATTCATCGTAGTGGTGATAAATTATTGGGAATAGCGAACTATGAAGATCAAGAGGTTTTAGTCATTGATTTGTACAAGCGAATCTATGGTAAGGAGATAAATCTAGCTAAAGGCTTTTTGGTAATTTTTGCGGGTCTAAACTGTTTGTATGGCATTACGATCGCCACCTTGCCAAATGTGGAAAATGTTCCTGTGAGTAGTTTACAGCCAGTACCACCTGCATATCGCGATCGCGACACATTAGGAATTGCGAGTCACACGATGCAGGTCTCCATTAAAAAATCTGATCTACAAACTGTATTTCTCTTAGATTCTGAACTGTTACTAAAAATGGCTGCATAGAGCCATCCCAAAAAGTGAAATGGCGGCGTAAAGCGCCGCCATTTCACTTTTTGGACTAATTTTGGACTAAAAAGCAGCGATCGCCTTTTCGACAATGGCTAAAGCTTGGTCAATCTCCTCAGCAGAGACGATCAGCGGAGGCACAAAGCGCACCACTTTCACACCCGCAGGAACTAGCAGCAAACCATTTTCAATCCCTGCGGCAACCACATCACGGGCTTGGATATTGCTGGACTCTTGCAAAACTAACCCATCGATTAAGCCCCAACCACGGACTGAAGCAATATGCTGAGGATAGCGATCGCAAATAGCTTGTAGCCCAGTTCGTAATTGTTGACCACGTTCTCTCGCATTGGCGATCAAATTATCCTGAACCATCGTGCTACAAACTGCTAGGGCAACCGCACAGACAAAAGGATTGCCACCAAAGGTACTTGCATGATCTCCAGCTTCAAACACATCACAATGTGCTTTGCACATCATCGCGCCAATAGGAATACCGCCGCCTAAGCCCTTAGCCGAAGTGAAGATATCGGGCTGAATGCCTAGATTTTCATAACCCCAAAGCATTCCGCTACGACCCATACCAACTTGAACTTCATCAATAATTAATAGAATTTTTTTCTCATCACAAATCTCACGAACACGAGCAAAATAAGCGCGATCGCCAGGATTTACGCCACCTTCACCCTGTAGTGGTTCGAGCATGATCGCGCAAAGTCTACCTTCATATTTTTTGACAGCATCTTCGAGAGCGGCGATGTCGTTATATTTAATGTAGTCAAATCCTTGGACTAGGGGCGCAAAATTCTTGTGGTATTTAGGTTGCCCTGTTGCTGTAACTGTGGCGAGGGTGCGTCCGTGAAAACTAGCATTTGCAGTCAAAATCAAGGGATCTTCAATGTCGAGTTTAGTATGGGCATACTTACGTGCTAATTTGATTGCACCTTCATTTGCCTCAGCACCTGAGTTACAGAAAAAAGCCTTATCCGCACAGGAGTTTTCTACCAGCCATTTAGCCAATTGACCTTGGGGCGCAAAATAAAACAAATTAGATGCGTGGTGCAGAGTTTGGATTTGCTCAGTTACGGCTTTGACCATGGCAGGATGTGCGTGTCCCAACGTACAAGTCGCTATGCCCGCCACAAAATCCAAATATTCTTTGCCAGTGCTATCCCAGACTCGGCAACCTGCACCTCGCTCTAAAGCGATCGGGAAGCGAGCATAGGTACTCATCACATATTGATTAAACTCGGCAATGGGATCAGTTGAAACCTGATTACCTGCCTGAACTTGAGATTGTACTTCTAGCGTAGTTGGAGACATGGATAAAAATGTGATAATGCTATTGATTTCATTATGAATGATACGAGAGTTTTCGTAAGTACTTCTGTAGTGGAATTAGCGAATAAACCCAAATTTTTTATTGAAAGTTTTGCAAAGCAAAACTTTCAATAAAAAATTTGGGTTTTACTTCAGCGCTTTGCGCTGTAATGATATTGCCGTAGTCGCAGTAGGAAAAAAATGCCATACATTATTCAAAGTCAAGGTACTCCCCATGAGCGCATCTGCGATCTACGACATGGTGTAAATACGATTGGGCGAGGACTAGATAACAGTATTGTCGTCGAAGACGATGCGCGTAGTCTTTCGCGGCATCATGCGGAAATTCATGTAACAGATAAAGGCTTATATGTTACTGACTTGAATAGTAGTAATGGCACTTTTGTTAATCAGGTCAAGATTATCCAACAAAAGCTAAACCATGGTGATTTAGTCCAGTTTGGTAGTGTCGTATTTCGACTAGTTGACGAGTCACAATCTGCGGATAATTCTGCTGGTCAAAAAGTAGTTCCAAATTCAGGCTTATCGATTTTAATGAGAGTTTCTCCAGAGAAATCTCGTGTGAATATGCAAGATTTACTAAAACAGCAGAAGTTAACAACATCTGGATCGGTGTTGATGATTCAGGGTACAGACGAGGTACAGAGGACATCAGCAAAGTTGCGAGTTTTACTGGAGGTTAGCCAAGAATTAGCATCTCCTGAAGCTTATTCAGCTCTACCTGAAAAGATTTTAGAATTATTGCTAAAAATCATGTCAGTTGATCGCGCTGTTTTATTATTAGTCGATGAGAAAACTGGACTACTAGAACCAAAAGCTTATAGATTTGGCAATCCTAATGCCACAGCCGATCTTGATTTTTATAGTCGTAAAATTACTAATTTTGTATTTCAACAGGGAGATGCGATTATCAGTGATGACGCTTCACTTGATCGCCGTTTTGATAGTTCGCAATCTATCATTCAACAATCGATTCAAGCCGCCATGTGTGCGCCATTAAGACCAAGAGATCGGACGATCGGGGTTCTGTATGTGGATAATTTGTCTCGTGGTCATGCCTACAATAAAGAAGATTTAGAATTTTTGAGTAGTCTTGCGAACCAAGCTGCGATCGCGATCGAAAATGCCAATCTTTATAGCAATATGCAATCAGAGGTGATCCGTCGTACTAAGCTAGAGAGATTTTTCCCTGCCGCAGTCAGTCAAAAGATCGAAGAAGGTTGGGATTTAAATCGGATTATCGAAACGGAAGTGACTGCTTTGTTTTCTGATATTAGTGGGTTCACCGAAATGACCGCACCGATGCAGCCTCGTAAGGTACTCGAATTTTTGAATGAATATTTCAAAGTCATGGTCGAAGATATCGTCTTCCCTTTTGGTGGCACATTAGAGAAATATATTGCTGATGCCCTATTAGCAGTGTGGGGTTCTCCTTACCAAAAAGATGATGATGCAATCATGGCTGTAAATGCTGCGATCGCAATGCAATGGGCGATGAAAGAGTTAAATGAACAGTGGACAGAACAGGGGCGCGATCTGCAAATCCAGATTCACATTGGGCTAAATTCGGGGATGGTTGCCGCTGGGAATATTGGCTCTGAGAATCTCATTCAGTACACAAATATTGGGGACACCATGAATGTGGCTAGCCGAATTTGTACAGCCGCAAAAGCTGGAGAAGTCTTTATTTCTGAAAGTACAAGGACTCATATTGCCATTCATAATCTACCGCTTGAGAAGCTAGACCTAATTAAGGTGAAAGGGAAAGAAGAGCCATTACAGCTATATCGAGTCATTTGGGAAAATGTTGATATTAAAGAAATGCTTAGTAACTCATGTTACGCAGAAGCCTAAAAAGGTTTCAGAGACTGCCATTCCAAGTGAGATTGCTGCAAAGCCTTGATATATAATTTGGATTTGAGAGCGAAGTGATTGAGCTTAGAATTAAGTT
>JBIKYZ010000100.1:0-16605 GCA_044354985.1 Pseudanabaena sp.
GCAAATACTACTATCTTAGTACTCCTAAATCATTAGTGCTTCGATTTCTCATGCCCAATATTTGGGCATCTCTTAATGTGCCGTTCATCCATTTTTTGCTTCAATTTTTTCCAAACTCCAATGATATTGCGATCGCTGATAAATACATCCAAAATGCTGCATGGCGATATTCTATCCCTACTCCTAATTTCGTAGATATCCAAAACTTGATTAGTTTCTATGGCAGTCTCATGGATGCCTGCTACGTCAATGATGAGCTAATCACACCGCAAGCGGGTGACTTTTACGGTGGCTGGATTACTTCTGATATTGTGGGGCCATTTAAAGGTGAAGTAGGCACTTGGGGCTGGTAATTGAGTTTACATTGCGGAAGCTACCGAGAGATGATATTCGCCTCGACCAAGGTACTCTACCTGAAAATCTATGACTCGTCGATGTTCATCAGCAAAATACTTGAGTTTGCGATCAATCAAATCTTCAATAAAAGATCTACTGGTCGCAATATCATCTGCATCTAGATTCTTCGACTCTTTGATCATTGCTACGAATATTTTATCTAACATTGCTATCCTTTCTTTTGCTGGCATAAGTGCTAAATTCCAAGCTGCTACTGCGTTCTCTAATAAATATTGCAGTTCTTTTTTAGTTTGGTAGGTGTCGGCATAGGGGCGAATGAAGTCCTCTAAAACCTCAGACATTTTGGCGATTCCTTCCAGGTTTCTTAACATCTGTACGTTGTCGCCAAAACCCTGTTGAACAGTTTTCTGAAGTTTGTTGAATGATTTATTGCTAGCTTTCTCCCATTTTTGCTGGCGGACAAGTTCACTAAATTCTCTAGATTTTTTAGCCATAGTTGGTTGTTTATCCCATTAATTTCTCGATTTTATCTTGATTTTGAATGCAATCGCGATCGCTTAAGAATGTTTTAGACTAGTTTGGCGATCGCGCCCCTAAAAAATCTCTATGAAAAGTATGACTGGAATGGACTAGATAAAATACCCAGTAATTTGCCAATTTCCTTAATGAAATAGTCTTCTTGATCAATCCAAAGTGTCTTCTCTTCAAGTCGTAAAAATTTCCATATCATTCCTGTTGTCACTACACCATAAATAGGAAGACTGTTCTCACTTCTAGCATTAAATCTTTGAGCAGCAACCATTTCAGCGATACATTGCCCTAATCCTCCTTTAATGTTTTCATTTTTGGCTTCGACAAGGGTAATCACTGGACAAGAGACTTCATAGATTTCACTGGAGGCTGTTAAAAGAAAGTCACAAAATCCATTTAAGCCAACTTCTGCATCAACATTAAATTCTGTGCCTGAGAAAAAGCCGACTTGTTCATGAAAAATTTGACGAATTTCTAAGAGTATGGGAGCAATTAGCAATTCAGATCTAGCTTTTTCAGTACTGATAGCGTTGGCAATGGAGAGATTGCGTTTGAGGGTTTGTTGTAGATAATCACTAATCGCTAAGGGCTGAATATCCACAAATAAATTTTCTGACTCTTTCACTATCAAGCCAAATTTTTCTTGTACTTGTGCGATCGTCTTGAATTCACTATATGACATGACTATTACTCGACAAACTATATTTAGTTTAACTTGCTGAGATAATGGTCACCAAATAGCCCCGCTTACAACCTTACATTAGATTATTGTGACAGTCACTATTTACAAAGCACCTCAGCCGAATAAAGGCGAGAAATTGTTGCAAAATGGCTTTCAGGTGGAGGATTTTCCGTACAATCCACCCTATGAAGATGGGAAATGCTATTTTGCTGGTGCTAACTCTAGAAGTTTGGCTGAACAATACAACCAGAGTTACAAACAGGGTATTTTAGAGGTTACGATAGACCAAGAAACATATGATCGCCTTTTTAAACCGCTTGAGAGGACTTATCAGGGTGGTTCGTATATTGAGTTACCGATCCCTCATGATTTATTTCCAACTTTAAACAAGTTCCCTAGAGTGTTAAAGAGAGAATAGCTAATGAATAGTCAATTTTGGAGTCAAGTTAAAACTAAGTATCAGCTTGGGAAGTTGATTTACGGAAAAGTGGAATTTCATGCTCCTTTTGGTGTGTTTGTTGATATTGGGGATGAGCATGTAAAGGGGATTATCCAGATTCCAGATTTTTTGGATAGTGGTGCGATGACTCCTGAAATGTATCCTGAGATTGGTTCACCTGTGGGGGCGGTGGTGGTTGGCTATACTGAGGATGATCGCAATCAGGTTTGGTTGAGTGTTAAGCCAAGTGTGTTGCAAAAGTCTTTGGTTAAGTTGAGATTGCCAGTTGCTAGTCAAGTTTAAATGGGGGGGCGATCACCAATGATGACGATTTTAAACCTGTTGCATGGTAAATTAAGCGGCCTGTTATCGTTTAGGTGTTTAGGCTTCAATGATTGTTTCGTTTGCTTGTAAAGAAACCGAGAAGATTTGGCAAGGGGTGCGATCGCGTAAGCTACCATCAGATATACAAGAAAGAGCTTTACGCAAATTACGTCAACTTGATGTATCAGCTAATCTAGAAGATCTCCGCATACCACCTGCTAATCATCTAGAAGCACTAGTTGGTGATCGACTTGGACAATACAGTATTCGCATTACTAAGCAGTGGAGACTGTGTTTTGTTTGGCAAAATGGAAATGCGTATGATGTTGAGATTGTTGATTATCATTAGGAGCAAAAGCAATGGAAGATACTTTACTGCGTAATCCTCATGTGGGTGAAATCTTGCAATATGAGTTTTTAGAAGAGTTAGATATTAATGCAAATAGTTTGGCTGATAATTTGCGTTTACCATTTTCGAGTATTCAGCAAATTATTCAAGGTAAGTCTCCGATGACTGCGGATGTGGATTTGCGGTTATGTCGATATTTTGGGTTGTCTGATGGTTATTTTTTGCGGTTGCATTATGCCTATGAGTTGATGGAAGCAAAAAGAAATTTAGGTGATGTATTGCGTCAAATAGTCCCCATTGCAGCATTATGATTTATTTCCAACTTTTGATATAGAGGACTTTTTACCACCTAAAAAATTTTTTTGCCTGATTTACCCAAAAAGCCAAATTAGTGTGTTAGGCTTAATCCAAGCAGTCAAATTAGTGTGTTTGGGTATATGAGGATCGTGAACAGGCAACCCTTAAATGTTGAGCTACTAACGCTCGATGATGGTACTCAAAAGATCGCTTGGGATATCAAGCAACTCCAGTCTTTATTGGGTATCAGTGATTTGCTCCATCAGGAAGAATTATCTTCCGCAGAAAATACAGGAGTTAATTCTTCTGGCATACCAACGATTGAGACGGTAATTGCGATATTAGATGAACTTGGTTTAAAGGATTTATACGAAGTTAGATATCGTAAACAGTACGCAACGATTATTCCTAAAACTGATTCTAAGCGTCCAAAAGTTGCTATGTACGTTGTACAACAACAATCAGAACTTGTCTTGTCTATTCATGAAAAAATCTGGAATGGTCATCAAGTTAAATTTTTTTGGAATGAGTGGGATGATAGATATGATTGCGAACCTGAACAAATTTACCAAATTTTTTATATCCCAGTATCAGAAAAGCCTGATTTCGTTGGGAGGATAACTGAAGTAATGGGAAATCAAGATTCCCGTCTATCCATTTTGGAAGAGAATTTATATTCGACTAAAAGTTCATTCGCATTTGCGATGCCTGACGATTTTGAAGGTCTTCCATTACTTAAGGATATGAGTGAACAGAATATTTGCTTTAATTTGACTAAAGATCAACGATTCCCCTCAACTGATCGGATCTCAATTGTTGATCTTTCACACCTTACAAGCTTTCTATCTGAACTAAAACTCAATATTGAAATTTTCCTTTGTTCCAACGGAGAAAAGCCTGAGAATGTATTTAAACAATTTAATATTGATCGATTTTAACCAAAAGCCATGATGATTTTGATTTTTAGTTAACAATTTTAGCGATGATACACATGGAGAATCTACTATGTACATGAGCCAAGTTCAAGAAGGAAAGTCTTTTCTTCATCAGGGACAAATTTGCTTAATGGAATTGATTGAGGGAGTTTTGCAAGATAAAACTCAATACCGTTTATTTCCTGAAGTTTCCCTTGCGCGTATAGTTCAGAAAAATGGACTAGAAGCAAGTCTTCATTATGAATTACAGAGATTTATCAAAAGTTGTAGCTCTCTCGATATTTTGATTTGTCGCCATGAAGCTATGTTTTCTTTACCAGTAATCGCGATAGAACGCCAAAGTCCTTATCATGACTTATCTGAGAGACAAGAAGCAGATCGCAAAAAAGCAGCAATTCTCAGAAAAGCCGAACTTCCATTAATCTATGCTGACGAACCATCTAAAGGAATTGTTCGCTTTGCCAAAGCCGAGCAACCCCAAAATATTTGCTGTGAAGTAAATGTTTATCGAGGCTTAGGACGTGATAAATTGCGTGAATTTTTGCTGTCAGTGATGGAAGAAAATCATGAGAGTCAAAGGGTATGACTGATAAAGCAATTCGTTGGATCGGCTCATCCCTAAATGACCTAACAAATTTTCCTGATACTGCTCGTAAAAAAGCAGGTTTCCAACTAAGAGCGATTCAGAGTGGCGATTCACCTTCTGACTTCAAACCCATGCCGACCGTTGGTTTAGGTGTTGAAGAAATTCGTATTCGGACTGAAGATGCTTATAGAATCTTCTATGTTGCCAGATTTGCAGAAGCCGTTTATGTTCTCCATGCTTTCCAAAAGAAAACTCAGAAGACTTCAAAATCAGATATAGAAATCGGACAAAAGCGTTATCAGCAAATGTTGCAATATCGACAATCTGACAAAGCAAACATTGATAAATGAAGAAATTATCAAGCTGCTTTCATATTTACCTCAAACCTCACATCCATCCCTGCACGCACCAACATCATCACCAACTTATCAATGCTAAACCTCTCAATATCACCATTGATTAAATCACTAATCCGAGGTTGAGTTTCACCAAAAAACAAAGCAGCTTGCTTTTGCGTCCATCCTTGAGACTGAATGAAACGCTTAATATTCAACATCAAGTCAGCCCGAATTTTGAGATTAAGAGCCTCTTCAGGAGCAAAGCCCAAATCTTCAAACACATTCGTTCTACCTTGAATAACTTCAGAAATTTGATTCTGGGTCATTTGTTTTTTTGATTTGTTACCATGCCAATATACCTTATTTGGCATACTAGCATAGTAATATTTAAGTAGCAAATAGGAGGCGATCGCTTGTGTGTTAGAGGCATTGATGATTGAGGTGATCGCTTTTTGATTGAGATTAGGGGCGATTTTTAATCACTTTTCTTTTCTCTTTTCTGCCGCACAAAAGACCGAAAGTCATCCATTGTCACTTGTGCTAACCTCTGATGACGTTCTTTAGTATAGTCGCCAGAACCAGACTCAAACCTTAACAAAAATTTTGCAGCCCCTGCATAGCCCAATTCTTGAATTAGAGCTTGGTATCCACGTCTCGAAATCTCACTAGCTTGCATCACTAACTTTCCTAAAATTTACTTTTGATTTTCTATTAACCAAATCACTGGATTAGAAACCCTAACCTTAACGTTCCCAGCATAGCTTATTGCTTTTTTAGACTAGAGTCGATCTGATAAAATGAACACCAGAAGCTAACATTAGCAATCACTTACTTAACTATGCAAATCACCCTAGACATACCAGACGATATCGCCGCTACTGTACAAGATAATCTGCCGCAAATATTAGCTCTAGGATTGCGTGAAATAAACGCTAATCCCAATAACGGCTTTTCTGGATTGACGGAAATATTGCATTTCTTAGCCAAACTTCCATCCCCTCAAGAAGTCTTAAATTTACGCCTTGCACCAGAGGCACAGCAAGAAATTGATAATCTATTAGAAAAAAATCGTACTCAAGGTTTCAACGAAAGCGATCGCCTACTATGGCAACATTATGAATTTATCGAACATCTAGTGCGCCTTGCCAAAACTCAAGCCCTGATTAAGCTCCATCCGAGTCAATGAGTAAGAGTTATATCTCCGCTAAAATTAGAAAACTAGTCTGCGATCGCGCCCAAAATTGTTGTGAATATTGTCTGATTCCTGAAAGCTTAACCTTAGTTTCCCATCAAGTAGATCATGTAATTGCTGAAAAGCATGGAGGTAAAACTATAGAAGAAAATCTAGCTTTATCTTGTTCACTGTGTAATCAAGCTAAGGGCAGTGATATTGCGTCTATTGATGCAGAAACAGGCGAAGTTATTAGACTTTACCATCCCAGACAAGACCAATGGCAGGAGAATTTTCAAATCGAAGAATCTAGTGGTGTAATTTATCCATTGACAGCAATTGGGCAAGTGACAATACAGCTACTGAAGATAAATCGATCAGCTTGCTTACCATATCGGCAGATGCTGGCTCAAGCAAAAATACTGATGCAACAATGATTCTGTTGGTTATGCTGAGGGCGATCGCTTGTGTGGTGAAAGTATGGATATTTGAGGCGATCTCTATGTGATTAGGGTTAGGGATAATCTCTCTCAAGTTTAGTTACATCATTAAATACTACGTGTTTTGGCACAATTAAGTATTATGGTAATCGCGCATTCTTGATATGACATCAGATCCATGACACAAACAATTTCTTTCAAACTTTCTGAACTCGCTGCCGAGTTTGTCGCCGCTCTACCCGATTGTCGATTTGAATCCGATGGTGACGATCCCATCATCACGGGAGTCGCCGCGATCGATAAGGCGCAATCTGGAGAAATTACCTTTGTGTCATCAGCAAAATTTGTCGCCCGTCTCAAAGATACCCAAGCTAGTGCTGTCATTCTCGATCTAAAAACTCCGTCACCCTTGCCCTGTATCCGCACCGCCCATCCCCGCATTCTTTTTGCGAAGGTTCTCGAAAAGTTTTATCAACCACCCACACCGCCACAGGGTATTCATCCCACCGCAATTTTGGGTGAAGGCGTGCAGCTAGGTACAAATGTGGCGATCGCACCCTATGTCGTCATTAGCGATCGCGTCAAAATTGGCGATAACGTTACGATTTATCCCCATGTCACCATTTACAACGATGTTGAGATTGGCGCAAATACAACGATTCATGCCAATTGTGTAATTAGCGATCGCACTCAAATCGGCGCAAATTGTTTGTTCCATCCCAGCACAGTTTTAGGCGGCGATGGCTTTGGCTTCGAGATATTGCCTAATGGCACTTGGTACAAAGTCCCCCAAATCGGTCATGTGATTATCGAAGATAACGTCGAACTGGGCTGCTCCTGCGCCGTTGACCGTCCTGCTGTTGGGGTTACTGTTATTCATAAAGGTGCAAAACTGGATAACTTTGTCCAGATCGGTCATGGTGTCGAAGTCGGGGCGCATTCTGTTCTCGCCTCACAGGTGGGCTTAGCAGGTGGTGTCACCCTCGGGCATCATGTGGTCATGGCAGGACAAGTCGGTGCAGCTAATCATATCCACATCGGTGATGGCGCAATCATCGGTGCAAAGTCGGGTATTCCTAGCGATGTTCCCGCAGGTGTGACGATGATGGGCTATCCCGTCGTTCCTGAAAAGGATTGGAAGCGTATCGTTATTTCGGAGCGTCAACTTCCAGATTTATTACACACAGTTCGTAAACTAGAAAAGAGAATTGCGGAACTAGAAGTAAAGACTGCTGAATAGCAGTAGCCAAACCTAAAAGAGAGTTGCGCCGCAACTCTCTTTTAGGTTTGGCTATAGAATATATCAATCACGCACAGGTCTATGCGAGGGCAAATCCATGACTCTGCAACCATTAACTCATGAAGCGATCGCCCCAGAGATCGACTATCCAGATAGTGACGGTAATCCTATGTCTGACAATACCGAGCAGTTTCGCTGGATTGTGATCATCAAAGAAAATCTTGAGATTATGTATGCTAACGATCCCACTGTATTTGTGGGAGGGGACTTGGCTTGGTATCCTGTGCGTTATACCCTAAGACGGATGGCTCCAGATGTGATGGTTGCATTTGGCAGACCTAAAGGTAGGCGAGGCTCTTATAAGCAATGGCTAGAGGATAATATCCCTCCACAGGTTGCTTTTGAGATTTTGTCACCAAGCAATAAAGATAGTCGCGGTATTGATGCTCTAGATGAGAAGTTTGCATTTTATGAAACCTATGGCATTCAGGAATATTACATTTACGATCCTGATTATTTAACCTTAGCAGGCTGGCAGAGACAAGGCGATCGCTTGACCCAAATTCTCTCAATGAGCAACTGGGTGAGTCCACTGTTAGGACTCCGCTTTGATTGGGCAGTAGGGCAAGAATTAGTATTATTTCGTCCCGACGGGCAAAAGTTTCTATCCCCTGTAGAGCTAGATCAACTATTGCAGCAATCTAAGATTCAAGTTTGGCAGGAGCAGCAACGAGTTATACAGGAAGGTCAACGCGCTGATCAAGAACGTCAACGTGCTGATCGCCTTGCAGAGCGTTTACGAGCTTTGGGTATCGATCCAGATGATGAGTTTTAATTGTAAACCTGTAAAGTTGCGCCCCGCAGGGGCGCAACTTTACAGGTTTGGGTAATTTATTTTGTATAAGTACTTATTTATTGACTTCCATACACATAGTGATCGTAAATCCCCAGATCTCATCAATCTGCAAACTTTGCATGTCACTCCAGAATTACAAGCTGAATCCTTACCTAATTCTTGCAGTCTTGGCTTGCATCCTTGGTTTATCCAGTTGGAGACATGGGAAATGGCATGGGTGAATCTTGTCGATTTAGCAAAATTATCACAGGTGGTAGCGATTGGAGAATGTGGATTAGATCGAAATATTGATTTGCCTTTAGAAACACAAATTTCTATTTTTAAAAGACATATCGAACTTGCCGAAGAATTACAGAAACCACTTGTGATTCATTGTGTCAGAACATTTGCGGAATTAATTGCGTTAAAGAAAAACACTAAATCCTCGATGCCTTGGGTTATTCATGGATTTAATAAGAAAGAAGAAGTCTTTCAACAACTGCTCAAGCATGATTTCTATTTTTCTTTTGGAGCCGCCATTTTAAGCGATCGCTCTCCTGTGACTCAGGCGATCGCTACTATACCGCAAGGTAGATTTCTTTTAGAAACCGATGATCGCAATGATATTAGCATTGAGCAAATTTACGATCGCGCCGCTAGCCTGCGCCATATTTCACTGGAAACACTGCAAACACAACTAGTTGAAACTTATCGTCAATTGACTAGGCTGGGCTGAATCTTCAACTGAGTCAAGTCCATCCATTCCTAAGCCAATCTCACTGAGCAATTCTTGTGCCGCAGTCAACATTTCAGGCTCTAGATTTTTGAGATCTTCGCGTGTGCTGAGATAGGTCTTGAGTGCAGTCATCGGATCGAGAGCCTCGGCTGTACTTAGCTCAGGTAATCGCGTGCGCGGATTTTGGCTAACTACTTCAGGAATGAGGGAATAATTATGGGCGATCGCCATTGCTTCATGTAATAGGCGATCGTCGATTTTGGCTAACTGTTCGGCTTTGACTTTGTAGATGAGTCTGGCGATCGCCTGCTCGATCTTTCCTTTTTGAATTGCTTTTAACAACTTCCCTTGTGGATCTTCTGATTGGGTTACATCTACTTCCATTGTCCGAAAAGCACGAGTCGGAATTGCACAAAACTCAAACTTCACATTCCCTTTCTCTACTTCTAGCCAGCAATAACCTTTTGATTCATTCTCTTCACCAAAATCTACTCGCTCAATGCTTCCTGGATAAACCACAAGTGGTTGCGTCGCCAGAATTTGATGTCGATGCACATGCCCGAGTGCTACATAATCAAACGCCTCACGGGTTAACATTGATAATGGAATTGTGAAACCTTTGCCAGCCGCTAGAAATCTCTCCGCGCCATAGGTAGCTGTATCCACCATCACATGCGCCAGTAGAATTGTGGGCAACTTGGGAGCAAGCTGACGGATTTCGCCTTCGATGACAACTTGCAAGCGATCGATTAGGAATTGACTTACTTCAGTCATCGAAAAGCCTTCTGTTTCCGACTTTGTAAGTAAAGTCGATCGCGTAATCCAAGGCAAAGTAATAATCTGAATATCCCCTGCGTCTGTGGAAATCCGATGGGTGGCGATCGTGTCTCCCACCGTGAAGTTAGGCACGGCGAGACTGCGATAAATTGCTAAACTCGCACCGCCCACACCCTGCGAATGTTGATCGTGATTTCCGACTAATAACACCGTGGGAATACCAGCATCAGCAAGGCGACGAAATTGCTTGGCAAAAGCTTGCTGCACAAGTGGCGGCGGCGTAGCATCAGGAAAAGCATCACCACCAAATAGAACGATATCGGCTGGTTCGTTAATTGCGCGATCTATACAGATTGTTAAAGCTGCTACAAAGTCTTCTAGGCGAGTATTCAATCCTGTTTGCGGATTGACTTTGCCGTGGGTAGTACTGCCAAGATGAATATCTGAGAGATGGAGAACTTTAATAGTCACTATATTTATTGTGCTTATAGTTATAACCATCAATGTTATGACAAAACTAAAACCCCAGAGATAGTTGCGGCGCAAAGCGCCGCAACTATCTCTGGGGTTCTAGAAAATGGGGGGCGCAAATCGCCCCCCATTTTTTTAACTACACGCCTACAGGTGTAGGAATTTGACTGAAAGCAACAGATGGCTTGTTGAAGACTTGAGCCAATTGACGAGGAGCGCGATCGCACCAGTTCTTCTTACCGTAGACATAGCCTGCAATCAAGGGCAGAGCTACAGTGGCTTCAGAGTAAACCATTTGCTCTTGGACAATATCAACCTTGCCCCAAGAATGTGCTTCCTTCAAAGTCGAACCAGATAGAGCGCCATCACGTTCGTCAGCAACAGTGATTTGAACTGCATACTTGTGCATTGCTGCCTCGAAACCAAGCAACTCAGCTGCCACAACGGTATCTTGAGCGAAGTTCTTAGGAACACCACCACCGATCATGAATAGCCCAGTGTGAGGACTTGCCAACTTGCACTGAGTCAATTCGCGGAAGTCGCGTACAGAGTCGATGCTGACATGCTCTTCAGGAGAGAACCACTGATGATGGACTAAGCCGAAACCTGCGGAACAATCGCTGAAGGCAGGAACGAAGATGGGAACTTGATGCTCGTAAGCTGCCAAAACGACGGAGTGGCGGTTTTTAGCATTCTTATCGAGGTATGCACCCATTTCATGGATGAACTCGCGAGAAGAGTAAGGGCGAGGAGGAAGAGAGTTGGCAATTTCAGCGATCGTCATGTCGCAAACACGCAACTCGTCTTCGTCGATATAGGTGTCATAGATGCGATCAATCGCATTTTCGCGGAGTACTGTGTCATCAGCAAAGGTATCACCGACGTAGTGACGAAATCCGAGGGCTTCAAAGAAGTCTTGGTCAACGATGTTTGCGCCTGTAGAGACAATCATGTCTACCATGTTGTTGGAGATGAGATCGTAGACAATTCCCTTAAGTCCCGCACTAAATAAAGAACCTGCCAAACACAGGATGATCGCGCAATCTTTGTCCTTGATCATATCATCGTAGATATGAGCCGCACGTCCAAGGTTTCTACCTTGAAAAGCGGTGTTAGCCATTGCATCAACCAATCCGACTACATCAAAAGCTTTGATGTCGATGTGTTCAACGGTCTGTTTAAGTAGTTCGCGTTTCATGATTCTGTTTGTCCTAGATGTTATGTGTTGTAGATGTATGCGAAAAAATTTTGAGCAGAGTTCCATAACATAACAAGCGAAACTAAACATCTAAGAACAGTAACTTTTTTAATGGCGCACAATCGTAAATGACACTATCTAATCAGTCAAAAGATAGATAATGATAATTTTACAATCTGCGCACAAAAAAGATTCTCGCCCCAAGCGTCTTTTCTACAGCTTATTAAGTTTCGGAAAATATTTAGTCTTCTCCACGATGAGAAGCGATCGACCGAGGTTGTTAACAGTGGTTACAACCCTTATAGTTAGAAGGTCGATCGGAACATACTAGGTCCTTCACAGGCATCATCCCAAGAAAGAGTAGGATCAGACTCGCGTCTTTCATCTAACTTTAGGTTGAGGAGCCAATCACATCCAAGCAATAAAACCAGTTTTTTCAATTTCTATTTAGCTGAGTGCAACAAATCCTAACCTATGATAGCACTTATTTTGGGAAACACAAGCAAAATGGCGCTAGAGGTTTTATATATAAATGCGTTTAATTATGTATCAGGAGGCTTGTCGAGGCTTAAGCATCCTTCTTGAAACAAAGACGTATTTTCATTCAGGGGCGATCATGATGACAGCGCAGTATCAGGCAGCTCTACAATCCTATGCAGAGGGTCGGTATGAAGAGGCGATGAAACAGTTCTCGGAATTGTTGCATGAAGATCCTCGCAATCCCAAGCTGCATATTTGGTTAGGTGCAACCTTTCGTAAGGCGGGTAAAATTGATTATGCTAAGACACAATATCAACAAGTATTGACTCTTACCGACGATCCAGATTTACTTGATCTTGCGAGTACTTCGCTTGCTCAAATTCAAAATAAACTAGCTAATATTTCTCAGACAAATAAGCCTCAAAAAGTTTTTCAGAAAGATGTGGAAACGCACAGTCCAGCGTTCAAAGAATCCAGCGATGCAGATAAAGCCCAAGCAGCTAACTATAGAGCCTTGCAACTGAAGGATATGCAAAATGTTGGCTCTAATATAAATGGTGGATCTAGCAGTAAGAGTATTTCCTACATTCTTGACCATGACGACTCAACTACGGGCGACCTTGCTATCTTAGCTAACCCTTCTTCCATTAATGTAGCTATTAAGCCCAAAGTTGCTGTAAATGCTTTAGTTAATGGTAATGGAATAGTCCCACCACCACCTGCGATCGCCGCACAATATAAAAGCCAGCAAGTGGAACAGGCGCAGGAAGAAATAACTGCTTTGCAAGAACCGTTATTCACATTAGAAACATCATTTGCAGATGATGAAACCATGATGGTTGAAGATGCGGGGATAATGATTGGAGACCTAGAAGATATAACAGATAAGGCTCCAACATCAATTTTTAGCGATACGATCGCCAACATTCAAGAAGCAAGCGAAAGTAATAAACAAAGAATAGAATTTCCACCTCCAGAATCTGTATTTTTTGGATGGGGGATAGATTCTCAGGATAATGATTTCAACCAAGAGCTTAGCACTTCTCAGGGTAAAGCTTCTGCGAGAAACGATGTTTTAGCTCAGGGCAAAGCTTTTGCAGGAAATGATGTTTCAGCGATCGCATTAGAGGATGTGTTTAAGTTCTCTAGTGTTGGCCAAAAAATTACTTTATGGGGTGCTTTAGTAGCGACTATTCCTGCGATCGCCTTGGGTGTCGTAGCATACCAAGTAGGGGATGGGTTGCTGTTAAGCAAGGTCAAACAAGCACAGCAATCGGAGGCGATCGCTTTAGCTAACGTGACTAGAAATTTTTTAAAGCAGCAGCTTAATGATGTGGAAGTGTTGCAAAAATTATTAGTCTCAAATGAGATTGGGCAGAACACACTGCTTAAGCTCCCAACTACATCACCAAACGATAAAGCAGCTAATCCTCTCAGTTCATTGCCAATTGCTCAACAGCGTCAATACAAGCAACAGTTGACAAATCGGTTAAATCTCTATAGTCAAGCTTATCCAAATTACAATAGTATTGCGCTGTTTTCTACTAATGGTGAGCTAATTGCTCAGTCAAGCACATCAAAAACCTTACAAACTCTTAACCCTAATATCCTTAGCAAAGCCCTTGCTGCGGATACAGTTTTCTTTGGTAACCCTGTTGTTGAGAAAGATGGCGTATATCTCTACGTAGCTAGGTCTATCAAGAGTTCTGTTTCACAAAAAGTCAACATGATTTTACAGGTTGAAATTCCTGTAAAAAATTTAGAGAATGATTTAACTATTGCCAATAAAGATGCCAATGGAAATAAAGATTTTTATGTAATTGATAGCTCTAACAAATATATTACTAGTTCACAGATTGTCAAAGTTGGAGAGGATGCGTCAACAAGTTTTGCAGGACTCCAAGATTTGCGAACTTCAAAATCTTCTGGCATAGGCGATACGGTCAGGCTCGATCGCAGTGGGAAATTGGTTGCCTATGCCACCGTGCCTGACATGAAGACTTATGACATGTTGACATGGGATGTATTAACGACCATAGATAAAACTAAAGCGATTACAGGCAATCAAAGTCTACTGCTGGTGATTGGAATTGGCATCGCAGCTACACCATTGCTAGTAGCAACAATCGCCTATGCCCTATCCCGTAAACTTAGTTCAAGACTTAAAGATATTCGCGCTGCTTTGAGAGATATTAGACAAGGAACTGCTACTCTCAGTCTTGGGAGTTTGAGTGTAGAGGGAAATGATGAACTATCAGATATTTCCTTAAGTATTAATAAAATGTCTGAACAATTCCAGACGATGATGCAAAAGCAAGAGCAGGAAAAACAAAACTTACAGTTGCAGGTAGTAAAGTTATTTAACGTCTTAGCAAAACTTGCTAGAGAAGAAAAGCATGAAGCAAAAGATACAGATTTTTCTGATGAAAATATTTTGCGTCTAGGTAAAAAAGTGCGCTCAGAGATAGTACAGCGCCATGCCGAAGTTGAGAGCTATCGCCAACAAAAGGAAGATCTTCAGGATCATTTGATGCAAATGCTCAAAGATGTCCAAGCTTTAGCTGATGGTGACCTTACGGTTTCCACTCAATCAGTTGATGGGAGTCTACCCAATGTCGCTATATTTTTTGATGATGTCATTCGGGGGTTACAAAATATTGTCGGGCAAGTTAAATCTTCGGCAAACCAAGTTAATTTCTCACTTGGGCAAAACGAACAGGCGATCGCTAATCTTGCCAATGTCTCTCAAAGACAAGTAGATATAGTTACGCGATCGCTTAACACAATGCAGATGTCTAAGCTGTCTGCAACAAAAATTGTCAATAATAGTCAGCAAGTATTGCAATCATCGCAACGAGTAGTCGAAAAACTATCCGATAGCGATCGCTCTATTGACGCAGTGATGTCCAAGGTTGGAGAATTACAAAATGTAGTTGCCACAACTGCCAAGAGGGTCAAGAATTTAGGTATTGTCTCCCAAAAAATTGCTAAGGCAATTTCTTCAATTAATGAAATTGCGATTAAAACCAATTTTCTAGCAATCAATGCCTCGCTTGAAGCATCTCGGTCGAACGATGCAAGTAGTGGATTTGTCATGATTGCAGAAGAGGTAGGAGAACTAGCCGCTCGTTCAGTTACAGCGACCAAAGAAGTAGAAGTCCTACTCAGAAATATTCAAATTGAAACTAAAGCAGTGATGTCATCGGTTGAGTCTGGCAGTAATCAACTATCGGAGAGTAACACCTTAGCGATCGCTGCTAAAGATAGCCTGCAACAAATCGCCCAAATCTCACAACAAATTGATGGATTAATGATCACTATCTCCGAGGCAACAACTTCACAAGCCCAGACAACCGAGGGCGTTGCTAACTTGATGAATGATATTTCGCATATGGCAAGAAGGACGCTTGCATCTTCTTCAGAAGCCTCTAAGTTAATTAAAGCTACCAGAGTCTATTCTGGAGAACTTCAACAATCCTTGTCTCATTTCAAAACTCGCTAAAATTCGGTTGAGCATTCGCAAAGATTAGCAATCCTTCATTTTGCTAATTTCAAGATAGAAGTTGACCATATATATGTAATGGATTCTCCCATGATTGAGATAGAGCCACAAACCAAAAAAATTTTTTCTAAGGAAGCTCAAGCTTTGATGCATGAGTTAAAAAATAAAATTTTAGAGTTAGATGTTAGGTTGCCAAATTTTCACCAGCAACGTGACGCGATATTTTTAACGATTAAGTTAGTTCAGGAAGCTGCTATTAAAGCTGATTTTTATATACCCAACAGCCCATTTGTAGAAATAATTCATAATCTTGAATCTTCAATCAATTTATTGCATGATTGCCGTGCCGATCTTGATTGGGTTGCCAAGGAATTGCTGATTGAAGTGATCAATATGTCTAATCAAATAATTAATGAATATTGTTTGGGAATGGATTTGGCTAAAGACTGGATAGAATTACAGCGTAATGTATTTGCGCAAATAAACGCACATTTACAATGTGCAACTAATAAAACTATAGCTCAAAAAAAAATTGAGCTCGATGATATTACATATGATATTGCAAATGAACCTTTTAACTTAGAAGATACACCAGAGGCTCTACATCTTTTTGACATAAATTTTGAGACAGCAAAGTTAGAAGACTCCTATTTAGCACCCGTAGAAGACTTAGACAATTCAGAAGGATTTCTCATGATTCAGTTAGATCTAGAAGATGATGATTTGGATTCTAATAAATTGTTTCAAGATGTTGCAGAGAATTCTCATGATGAGTTAACAACTTTATTTCCTAGGAATGAAAAATAAATAACTTATGCATTTTGAGGAATGGCTCTATAGTTCCATTTAGGAAGATATTCATCAAAAACAATAGGTAGATTTTCTTTGAAACCATCCATAACCTTTCTACCCTTGTC
>JBIKYZ010000101.1:0-16584 GCA_044354985.1 Pseudanabaena sp.
AAAAAAGGAACTCAAAATTTATTAAACTCGTCTCACAATATATAAATAAGTTATATTGGCAATTGATTGAGATGCACACAACAAAGTTGTCTAATAGTTCAGTGACACTTCTACACCCACACCCCTATCTGATCGTTCATGCAGATGAGGGGCAGCAGATGATTCCACTTATAAATGCAGATTTCTGGACAATTGGCAGAGGCTATGACAATTCGATTGTATTGACAGATAAATGGGTCTCACGCTACCACGCCACATTGCAAATCGTGGGAGCGTCTAAAAATGAAGGCTTCGAGTCTTCTATGAAAGGAGATCCCAAGAATCGCAGCAATAATAATGAGTCTGGCAGCTTCTACCTTGTCGATTTTGGTAGCCGCAATGGTTCCTTTATGCGTGGACAGAGAATTACCTTTCCCATTTTGTTAAAAAGTGGCGATCGCATGACCATTGGCAAAACTGATATAGATTTCTTCTCACCACATAAACGCGAACCTCATCGCCCTACTACTGAGCATATGCGCTTATTTCAGCAGCCCACGGCTCCTGTTTCTCGCACTACGCTTACCCCTTCTGAAGAGAGAGTTTTTTGGCAAGTTGTCCAAGGCTTTACAAACAAAGAAATTGGCAAACGGTTGCAGATCAGTCCGAGGACTGTACAAACTCACCTTAGTAGCATTATGACTAAGCTGAATCTGGAGAATCGTTCGCAGATTGTACGTTACGCCTTTGAACAAAGTTATCGTCCTACCAATAGTGATAGTACTGATAACACTGACGGTAGTAATAACTAGAATTAGTCAAAAGCCCAAAACAGAGATGTGGCGCGAAGCGCCACATCTCTGTTTTGGGCTTTTTGTCCAATTACTCATGGCGACAGCCATAGATAATCCCAAAACACAAAATGGCTATGCCATTTTGTGTTTTTATAGCAAAGAAAGAGATAGATAGGACAAATCAAACCCCAAATAAATGAAGGCGGCGCGAAGAGCCGCCTTCATTTATTTGGGGTTTATGTCCTAAGGCAAAACTTTCATTGATATAAAGCCCTTACAGGGTTTGGGTGTGTAATTAATTAAGCGTGTCTATTTATAAACATTAAGAAAGCTAATACAGGTTACCTTCTAAATATTTTTTTGGTTTAAGATATGAAAATCTGTGTCACTTTATCTAAACATCTCAAAACATGCTCGATCTTAAAGTAATTCTGCCGATCATGACCATTGTGTTTACCGTTAGCTGTTTGTTTTTTGGCACTCGTAATGGTTTCTACGACACCGATAAATATCATGGTAATGGCTCAGCCCATTAATAAAATAAGTTGATGCATTGCATTGCCTTATTTATTAGAGCGCTTTATGCTCAAACCCAAACTAGGATAAGTTTTGAAAGTGTTGCGAAGCAGCGCTTTCAAAACTTATCCTTTTGTATACAAAAATATGCGGTCAACATGTTAAGCTAGTCTGTCTAAAAGCTCACGCCTTCAGAAAACATGGCGATCGCCATACTAATGTACTCAGAGACTACTGAGAAAAGGAAACCGCCTATGCAGTCGAACTGTCCAAGAGTAAGTAAATATATTTCTCTGGATAAGTGGCAAAATCCCAGAACTGGGAGTAACTAGGAATGCCCAATCGTGAGGTTGGGAAGCTCGCACCGAAACGCCTAAATTCATTGAATTTCGCATTTAGTGTCGAGTTTATGTCACGTACACCTCAAAACACGTTTAAAGTTTTTATCATGGCACTGTTGCAAGAACGCAAGCTCGAAATCTTTTCCGAATATCAAAAGCACCCCACAGACACTGGCTCTTCAGATGTTCAAGTTGCATTATTAACTGAGCGTGTCACCCAGTTGACTACTCATCTGAAGTTACATCCTAAAGATTTTTCATCTCGTCGTAGTTTGCTGAAAATCATTGGTCAACGTAAGCGCTTACTTGCCTACGTCCGCAACCAAGATCGCGCTCATTACAAACAGCTGATCCAAAGTCTCGGCGTAAGAGGCTAGACGGAAGAGTCTAGGCTTAAGAGTCTAGATGCGATCGCTTCACACCGTAAGTACCTCGGCATAATTAAAAACCCAGAGCCAAGACATGTACCGCCTGCTACGCAGGCGGTACATGTCTTGGGGTTTTATAGCCAAAGTAAGGAGTAAAAGTGAGTAAACCAACCCCAGAACGTATTCCCTTCGAGCCAAATAATCGTAGTAAAAAAACAAAAGAGTCTAAGGAATCCAAGAAGCCCCCTTCTCCCCCTTCTGCTACTGTTAATACGTTAAAAACTGCTCAGAAAAGTACTATCAATACCAACTCAAATTCAAAGCGTAGTGATTCTCTAGGGATACCTGAAGAGGTCAATCGTCGCATTGTGCGGCGTGCAGCCTTATTCTGTGGTATTCCTACAGGATTGGGATTAACAACATTTATTGTTAGCTATTTTCTTGTAAGCAAACATATAGTCGATTTACCAACTTCAGCAGTTGTTCTATTGAGTATGTTGTTTCTAGGAATAGGAGTTGTAGGGCTTAGCTATGGAGCTATTTCTGCATCTTGGGATGAGGGTCGAGTGGGTAGCTGGTGGGGAACTGAAGAGTTTAAGACCAACTTTGGACATTTAAGGGGCGCTTGGAAATCACAGCAGCAACTAGTCAAAGCTAATCAAGAATCTACAAAAACCAATACCAAAAAATAAAAAAGAGACTCGCTTAGCGAGTCTCTTTTTTATTTAAGCACTCGTTGCAAAATTGTCTCATGCGCTAAACCTTCAGCAAGAAATGAATCAACGATTTGCAGTCTTTCAGGTAAGCCGATGATATAAGTATTATAACTAGCGCCTAGAGATTCACAGGTTGTCTGTACTGCCAATAATTCACGCCCTGTTAGTCTCGTGAAGAAAGACGTAAGAATACCTGCCTCTAAATAGCCTGTTGGCAAAGTGTTGCCAGCGATCACCTGCACATAGGGAGAGTTATAAGTTTTAACCAAAATGAATCCTTGAGCTTGGTGTTGAGGATCGAACTCAAACTTACCCCAGCCATGGGTCAACCAACATTCCTTCAAGCTTTGAATAAACGTGATCATATCCATCTCAGCAAGTGATTGTGAGTAATATTCCTCAAGAGATTCAGTAAAGCGCGTATAAAAGTTTTTCCCCCACCACTTGCCGCAGTTAAACAAAACTAGTCTCGAAGCTTGACCTGTTTCCTTAGCTAAACCTGCATAAAGTGACGATATTAATGTGTTAGGAACTGCAATAAGGCGATCGCCTCGTCGATTTTCTAGCAACCCAATTTCTAGATCCCCTTTGACATAGGCATTATAGTCAAAGAAGTTAGAAGGGACGCGGTTTTCCTTGATGAGATCAGCGACAGAAATCATAACAGTTTGTCTCTAATAGATTAGCGTGACTTGGGCGGCGGTAATCAAAGGCTGGATTAGCAAAAGCTGAGTAGAACTAAACTGTTTTTTTAGTTCTTGATTAAGCAATTTGTAGAGGGTTTCATTGAGTCGGCGCATATCACGCATGGACATAATCCCTTCTAACCAATTCAGCAATCTTTGCTTTAAAAAATTTTCATCATTCAGTAACATTGCCATGGAGCTATAGCGTAAAACAAGGATTAAATTTTTAATCCCAGATTCTAGCTCTTCATCTGTTACATTGGGCAGTTCTGCTGGGACTTGGTTAGCTACTGCCTGCAAAATATCAATTTCGCGATCGCGGATTAGTTTATAAAGCTTTAAGCGATCGGGCAATGAACTAATGTAACTTTCCATTAGTCCCAGTTCATCGGTTACAAGATAGCGATCTTGCGCTTGGTTAATTAGTTCCTGAATCTTCGGCATCATAGTTCTAGTGTCATGAGAGTTAATGGGTTTAGTAAGAAGGGTCTAGAGTGCTTGCCCTAATAGGCTTAGAAGAATTGGGAAATATCGTCAAGGAAGTCTTCAAGAGTTTCATTACTTGCGTCAATAGAGTTACTACTCAGCTTCGGCTCTGGTGTGGTAGCGGCAATCTCAGGAATTCCTGTCCAAGAAATTGCCCGAAAATATTGACTTACCGACATTAACAAGCTTAACGTCTGAGCACCTTTGCCGTTGTTGCTTGTTATTGGAGCGATCGCGCGATTTTCCCAATTTACACCTTGCCAAAAACTGCGTAATGGCTGTAAACGCCAGTCTGAGCTGCTCATTTTAGAAATTCTCCATTGCGCAAGCGACCTTCGATGTCTCGTGTCGTCGCCCCTTCATTGAGCCAGAACGAGGCTGCATCAATACGATTTTTGCCACCGAGCAAGAATTTACAATAGTTTTCACCCATTGAGTAGCACTGAATCTCAATACATTCCAGCTCTTTATTCACTAGATGCGTAAAGAATCCTGAGAATAAACCCGCATATAAGTGGCAAACGGGTTTACCAACATCGCCAAGGCTACGAGCTACGGCAGAGTCAAAAACGCTGATAAACATAAAACCTTGTTTGCGATCGCTCATATCTACTTGCCAACGCCCCCAGCCCTGTGAGGTAAATGGCCACCACCAAGTTTCTAGCAAGAAAGGCAGATTAGTCTGACGAATACTGCGTCCAAAATCGCGTTCAAACCATTTTGTGAAAAACAATGCGTCTTGTAGCCCCCACTCACATCCAATTGAGTACATGACAGCAGCCGAAGCGTCGCCAACTTCATCTTCTAATCCTTCCTGAAGCCCAATAATAAAATCTTCACTGGTCAGAATATTTCTTGAGCCATTCCAGTCTTCGATGATGCCTTTCTCAAGATCAGGCTGCAAAAAATCTTGCAGACTATAGTGATTATTTTTTCTTTTCGCTCTAGTTGCGCTATTTGGACGATCTACAGCAACAGTCATAAGTAAATACTCCTATCCAAAAAATTATTTAAAGCAAAGCCAGTCTTGAGAATCAGCAATTGATAATAGGCAATTGAGAATAAGCAGATGAAAAACTTGCTTTAGCTCAGCTATTAACCCACTTCTTTTTACTCAAAAATATCAGCTCTTTTAGTGTTAGCCAATTGTTCACCGACACTGAAATTGGTGTTTTCTAGTTGACGAACAACCGATCTCGAAATTAACTGACCAACTTCGACTAATGTCTGACCAGTAATTGGGCTAAGTAATGGTTTTTCACAACGTCGTCCAATTAAAGCTTCGATGTCTTGGATTGATTGAACGTACATCCCAACAGGGAGTTCAACCACGATGCCTTCGCCCATCACTTTGGCTTGACAAGCAAGTCTAGAGTTTGGTTTGCAAGTAGTAATGACTTCTAAAGTGCGCTGTTCTCGCTTACCCATTGGACTAAGCGAAGACATACCATCTTGAATATAAACATGACAGGTCGCACACATTCCGCGACCACCACATTCTTTTAAAATATTCAGCTCGTCTCCCATTAAGCCAGACAGTAATGCACCGTTTGTTGCAATATCCGCTACTTGGGCAATAGGCTCAATTCTTACACGCTTAGCCATTATTAGCTTGCCTCTATAATTGTTCCCCTTAATATTAAAGATTAGTTTAGCTCATTTAAGGTGTATGCATAGAGTAGTTCCCGCCAAATTGCTTACTTTAACAAGATGAAATACTTCGCGGCGCATTTTGTTAGAAACACAAATTAAATAATACCAATTCACAAAAGTGTGACATCACTTCTGTGAATTAAAAACCAAACCCTGTAAGGGTTTTAAAAACACAAAATGGCTACGACATTTTGTGTTTTGGTATAAAATCCAAGTAGAACCCAAAACTGATGTGGTGGGCGAAGCCCGCCACATCAGTTTTAGTTCTAGAGTAATATTTGCCTTTGGCGACTATCAAGACAATCTTGTTCTAGCATTTGATCGAAATTACGAATTACTTGCTTGCAACGTTTTATGTATGCAACTACCCATGATTGAATTTGCTGGATTTGCTCAGTATCGCAGGAGATAGCTGCTTGTTTTGGGTGTGATATTTGACCACTGCGATCGATTTCAAACTCAGATAACCACGTTGAGGCGGGACGACTAGATTTCCAATAATTTGTAACTACGACCTTCCCCAGATATTGAGTCGTAAAGTGACTTAGTTTGTTCAAAGCGACTAAAAGTTCATCTAACTTATACTCTTGCGGCGCAGTTTTCGCTGATACTAACTTAGTAGAACTATCGGTGATTTGTGTAGGGTTATTGGTAGCTATAGGCGTATTTGAGGAAGCTGTGGCAGCATCTGTCGGAGGTGTTTGAGGTTTATTTTTGTTTGACTGTATCTGTGTATTTGTATTACTTGCAGTTGCACTTGCTCTTGGGCTAGCTATGGCATTTGTTTGTTTGTCAATTTGGACTCTTGCATTAACTGAGCCAAGAGATGTCTTATCTGCGATCGCCTCTGGATTGGGAAGATTAATAGAACTAGTTAATCTCTGTATCGTCGATGGTTCTTGGACATTTGCCTCTGGCGCAGTTATCTTCCAATTTGAATTTGACAAGGATTGCTGAGGTATCGAACCTAATAAGAGCTTAAAGTGTGCGACTGTGTTGTATGTATCTGTCTCGATCAGATACTTGATTTTGGTAATGCCCCGACTGTAGTCAACCAGCTTCAGGTCGCTGTCTGTAAGTACTAGTAGTACTAATCCATGTGTCAACTTGTAAATAAAAACAATATGACCTGCAAAGTAAAACTCAAAAGATTCAAACCCTTCGGGGACATTCTCAATAACTTGCAGTACTCCCTGACCTAATGCTTGCTTTGTCCGATCTAATACGGCATCTAATCCGTAGAAATAAGGACGCATACGGCGGTTTGTGAGGGAGATCCCCACAACTCCTGCTGAATTCAAAAAATCTTGAATAACCTCCCGACTCATATTTTCTCACGCTGCTTCTATGATCGACATACCGTTCACCCTAGACCAATTACGCATTCTCAAGGCGATCGCTGCTGAGGGTAGCTTCAAACGCGCCGCCGATAGTCTATATGTGTCTCAACCCGCCGTTAGTTTGCAAGTCCAACACCTAGAGCGACAGCTAGATGTGCCTTTGTTTGATCGCGGGGGCAGAAGAGCACAGTTGACGGAGGCAGGACAGTTATTACTTTCCTATGGCGATCGCATTTTAAGCCTTTGCCAAGAAACTTGTCGCGCCATTGACGATTTACAAAATTTAAATGGTGGGACTCTAATTATAGGTGCTAGTCAAACGACAGGAACCTACCTCATGCCACAAATGATCGGCTTATTTCGCAAGAAATATCCAGAAGTCTCGGTTCAACTCCATGTTCATTCTACAAGGCGAACTGCATGGAGTGTTGCTAATGGACAAGTGGACTTGGCGATTATTGGGGGAGAAATTCCTGCGGATTTACTGGACTCCTTAGAGATTACACCCTATGCTGAGGATGAACTAGCGCTAATTCTACCAACTTCTCATCCGCTAGCTCAGGTGGGGGCTTTACCAATTGAGGAGTTGTACAAGTTGCAATTTATTACTCTCGACTCTCAATCAACGATTCGTAAGGCGATCGATCGCGTGCTGCTCGATAGTGGCGTTGATCCGCGTCAGTTGTCGATCGCGATGGAATTAAACTCGATTGAGGCAATCAAAAATGCTGTACAGGCGGGATTAGGGGCGGCATTTTTGTCGATAACAGCGATCGAAAAAGAATTGCAAATGGGGGCTTTACAACAAGTCCGTATTGATGGAGTAGTTATTAAACGGATGTTATTGCAAATTCGTAATCCTAATCGTTATCGCTCTAAGGCAACTGAGGCTTTTTGTAATGAAGTTTTGCCAGTATTTCGTGATAAAGCCATCTAACGTCAAAAAGTAGTGGCAGTTCATGAACTGCCACTACTTTTTGACGTTAGACAAAAGCATTATTATGATCGCGATACAATAAAAGACCTGACCTAAATTTTTACTTTTTACCTTTTACTTGTTACTTCTCCCCATGAGCTACTTTCGCCCCGCCATTGATGCTATGACTGGTTATGTTCCAGGTGAGCAGCCAAAGTCTGGCATCAAAGTTATCAAGCTAAATACTAACGAAAATCCCTATCCACCCTCGCCAAAGGCGATCGCTGCTTTACAAAATATTGATAGTGATTCTCTGCGACGCTATCCTGACCCCTTTGCCCATGAATTTTGCCGAGCCGTAAGTGACGTGTTAGATGTGCCTTCTGATTGGGTAATTGTTGGCAATGGTAGTGATGATATTTTAAATATTTTGATTCGGGCTTGTGCGGAAGGTTGCGATCGCAAAGTTGTTTACCCGATGCCAACCTACGTGCTTTACCGCACTTTGTCAGCAATGCAACCTGCAGAAATAGTCGAAGTTCCCTATGGTGAAGATTTTCAGTTGCCAATTGAAGAACTCGTAGCGGCAAATGGGGCAGTGACCTTTATTGCTTCACCAAACAGCCCATCGGGGCATTCAGTAGCTTTGGACGATTTACGCAAACTAGCCCAACAAGTTTCAGGTATTTTGGCGATCGATGAGGCCTATGTCGATTTTGCTGAATATTCCGCTTTGTCATTAGTACAAGAATTCGACAACGTAATTGTGTTACGAACCTTGTCTAAGGGTTACTCATTGGCAGGATTACGGCTAGGTTTTGGAATTGCGAATCCTCAGCTTTTATCGGGACTATTTAAAGTTAAAGATAGCTACAACATTGATGCCGTTGCGATCGCTATGGGGACAGCCGCCATGTACGATCAAGAATATAAAAAGACCTGTGCTGAAAAAGTTAAGCGATCGCGCACCAAACTTACTCTAGATCTCAAAAACCTTGATTTTAAAGTGCTGGAATCTCATGGTAATTTTATATTGGCAACACCCCCTAAAAGCAATGCAGAAGAGATTTATTTAAAACTCAAAGAGGCTGGGATTTTAGTTCGCTATTTCAATCAAGTAGGGCTAGCTGATAAATTACGCATTACTGTTGGTACTGACGAGCAAAATGAAGCTCTAATTGATCTTTTATCCATTTTTTAGCATTTTTTATTAGCATTTTCTAATTGACCTATTAGCTAATTCTTATGACACAGCTTAATATTAAAAATCTAGATCAAATTAAAAGAGTAAATATAGATTGTGAAGATCCAACTTTTTTGTTGTGGCTTAAGCTACAGGGAAAAGCATTTTATTACAGCTTATAAAGATGTTAATTGATAAAGATAATGTTGTTTTCTCTCAAACAGGACGACTACAAAAAGAGATAAGTGGTGCTCTTAATGCCAGTATTTTTAATGATGCTAAAGTTGAATTAAATAAAGTTAAAATGTATAAAAGTATTCAAATTACTATTAATATTAATTTAAATACTTTTATGGCTTGGTCGTCTGGATCAAGGGAGTTTATACCTTTACTTTTAGAAACCATGTAAGAATTACTTGCTGAGGTCTAAAGCTTTAAGAGATCCCACTCAATTCTTTAAAAAGTGGGGCATGGAGGATCTAGTCCAGTTCCTAATTTTAGGCTCAATCAAAACCTCAGAAGACGAGTAGCGGCGCTACTCGTCTTCTGGTTTTAAGTCCTAACAAAACTAGCGACAGCGACAGCACTTTGCAGAATACCTGTAAGGTTGCGCCTCTTAGGGGCGCAACCTTACAGGCTTGGGTGTGTAATTAATTAAGTGTGTCTATTTATAATTAACAATCCTGAATTATTTACACAATACATCAGTGGAAGGGTTATTGTTTTATCTATGCGATGGCAAGTATGTACAATAGTAAATTATTATTTAAGATAAAGATTTTAAACATCACACATTTAGAGGACTGTTATGGCAGGTACTACTGGAGAACGCCCATTTTCCGACATTATTACTAGCGTTCGTTATTGGCTAATCCACAGCCTTACCATCCCTGCGTTGTTTTTGGCAGGTTGGCTATTTGTAAGCACAGGCTTAGCTTATGACGTATTTGGCACACCACGCCCCAACGAGTATTACAGTCAAGATCGTCAGACCGCACCTCTTGTAACTGATCGCTACAATCCCGCCAAAGATATCCAAATGGGTAAATAGCGCTTGGCTCAAAGCATTTCGTTAAGTTTGTAGCTATAAACTTAACGACCAAAATCAACGACCAAAATCAACGCATCCAATAATTAATAACTATGGCAAGCAATAATCCTAATCAACCTGTTCAATATCCTGTATTCACTTTCCGTTGGCTAGCAGTTCACGGTTTAGGCGTTCCTACCGTGTTCTTCATTGGTGCGATCGCAGCTATGCAATTCATCAGCCGCTAATTGAAACTCATTTCAGTTTTGCTTTTGCTTAAACTAAACTTTTTCCTTTTTCCTTTTACCTTCTTACCCTCCTATGGCTCCTAAAAACCCTAACAGCCAACCTGTAGAGTTGAACCGTACTTCTCTCTTCTTGGGACTACTGCTGATTTTCGTGACTGTGCTTCTTTTTTCCAGTTATTTCTTCAACTAGTTTTGCAATTCATTTCATAAAATCATTTTATTTGGAGGTTTAATTCATGCTTCAAAATGGACGTATTCCGCTTTGGGTAGTTGCCACAGTTGCTGGTACTGGCGTACTGGTTGTTGTCGGTCTATTCTTTTATGGTTCCTACGTAGGGCTTGGCTCTGCTAGCTAAATTTGCATAAAAAAAAGAGGGAGCGCATTGCGCTCCCTCTTTTTTTGACTGTACTATGAAAAACATCTTTGGCTGGCATATGTTAGGCGATCGCAAACTCAGTATATTGCCGAACATCTGGAGCTTTAAACGCCAATACAATATGATTTTTCGGGATTCCCGCTGACACCAACTCATCAGCAACACCATCTTCTGTTCCATCATGTTGAATCCAGAGCTTATTGTCGATTAGATCGATATGCAATAGTGTTCCATATATACGATAACCGTTTTGCCAACCTGTCTCGACCAGCAAATAGCGATCGCGTTTCTCGTCTAATATCAGCTCAACTTGAACTTGGCGATCATTATCGAGAAAGTCAGCATATTCTTGGAGAGTTTTTTCAATAACCTGACGATATTCATGAATTAAGGTATCCATCGCACAATTACCTCCTGATTAGGATCAAAGCTAAATAAGCGAATAATGCCATCTTCAATTAAGGTTTGACCAGCTTCTTCTTCAAAAACTGTTTTACAAACATTTTCAGTGACAGCTAAAAATAATTTATATTCAGGATAATAACGCACTAATAAGTGTGCGTACAAAACAAATTGACCAACTGCTTCTTCAAGGTCTTTCATATCAGAGGGGCGAGTAAAGCTTTTTACTTCAACAGCAATTTTTTCTATTCCACGTTCTGCGGCTAAAAGCCTTTCTGCTCCTAAGTCAACAAATAGATTTTTCCCTCTGGTTAGACGAATCCGCAAAGGATCATGGGTGATTTTCCAATCATCCTTGACAAGTGCATTTTTGACGTTGTCATGATACAGATCTTTTGCTGGCATAGGTAAAATATGATTTTAATGAATAATGAATCTTGTCAAAAATTATTACACGGCTTCTGGAGGAGAATCGTTTTTAGATTTAGGTTTCCAATCTGGCGGTAATTCAATACTTATCTTGATATCTATTGTCCCCGAATTTTGACTGTAACTCATAACGTTCAACTTTATTAGGTGTTCTAAATCTTTCTCTCCTGAATTAGGTGATTGAGAGAAAGACCTTAAGCGATATCCTTCTGTTTCACTCCAATGTGGAATGCTATGGCGATGCCCTGTATTTTGTTCTGGGCTATCCGATACATTCGTAATTTTTTTAAAATATCTATATAAAGTTTTGCATAAATAAACTTCTACTCCCTTGGGACTTTTGACTAAGTTTCTGGCAATTTCTGTCGGTGTATATCCACAAAGCAGACCGCGTAAATAAAGTCTTTCGGTTGGATTTAAGCCTTTACGAGAGTTGGGCGCTATTTCTTGCTTTACCTGACTGAAGCGATCATAAATCTTTTCTAGATCCCAATAATATTGTGCTTCAGGAAACATTTTTTCTTCATTAATCATAAATTTAAGCAAAGTGCTAGTTAATGGCTAGCAATATTTATAGTATATGCTAGGTAAAGTTTATCAGAAAAGTAGGTTATTGTTAGACGAAGTTTAAAATAATTTAAAGTGCATTGGTAAAAAATCTATGGCAATTAATGATTCTTCTAGCTTTGCCGATGGCAATCTTGAGCCAAGATGCCCAGTGGTGCTTGTGCTGGATGTATCAGGCTCGATGGGTGGAAATCCAATTACCGAATTAAATGCGGGGTTAAAGGTTTTAAAAGACGAATTACAAAAAGATGTAACGGCGAGTTTGCGAGTGGAAGTAGCGATCGTTACATTTGGTGGCTCAATAAGCTTAGCGCATGATTTTGCGACAATGGATGCATTCAACACGCCTACACTCCAAGCAACAGGTGGTACTCCAATGACTGAGGGGGTTGAATATGCGTTACAACTGGTAGCTGAGCGCAAGGAACAGTACAAAAATAACAACTTGAAATATTATCAACCTTGGGTGTGGTTGATGACCGATGGCGCACCAAATGATCGCAACTCTATGCAAGAGACTGCAAAGAAGATACATCAAGCTCATAAAGATGGCAAGCTTTCTTTTTGGGCGGTTGGTGTTGAAGGTGCAGACATGAGTTTTCTATCATCTGTCGCTCCACCTGATCGCCCTCCCATGAAGTTGAGCGGATTGGATTTTAAAAGTATGTTTAAGTGGATGAGTCAGTCTCTTAGCGCGGTTTCTGTCAGCAAGGTTGGTGACGAAAAACTGACAAAATTACCTGCTGTTGGTTGGGGAACTCCCTAAGATTCATAGCCACAGAAAGTTTATTAGGGATCAGTCATGTCAGATAAATGGAAAGCGATCGCCCGTTCCGTAGCTGGTACGAGCCATCTGGAAAAGAACACGCCATGTCAAGATCATGGAGACTACAAGCCATGCCGAGAGTACTTGATTGGAGCCGTGTCCGATGGTGCTGGTAGCCGTAGTTTATCTGAACATGGCTCAGAGCTTGCAGTTGAAGTCACTCTAAAATATTTGACAGATATATTAGAAAATTCGCGCCGTACTAATCCCTTTGCGTCACAGAGTGGTGCTGAGGATATTTTTCGTGACTTAATTGATAGAGTTAGAGAAGCAATAAGTCAAAAAGCATCTGATTGGTCGCGTGACTATAATCGACAAGTCAGTGCAGGTGACTTTGCTTGTACGCTCCTTGCTTTTGTGGTCTTTCCAAATGGTATCGCAGCAATGCAATTGGGAGATGGCTTTATCGTTATTCGTGGTTACAAAAAACTGGATTACGATTTATTGTTTCAACCCAATAAAGGTGAGTATGTAAATGTAACGACTTTTGTTACTTCACCCCCTGAACATCTCAAAAGGGATTTACAAGTAATTCATCAACTACGCCGAGTTAGTTTTGTTTGTGCGTCAACGGATGGATTAGAGAAATTAGCCTTAGAAAACGATCAGGTTTATACAAGATTTTTTATTCCTTTAGAACAATACATTCAGAAATCCGTAAATCCAGAAAAAGATCGTGATATCGAAGAATTTTTAAATCGTGATTCTGTTAACAAAAGAACTGATGACGACAAAACAATTCTGCTCTGTGTAGATATAGAGGCAGATCCTGCTCCTCAAATATCTGAAGCTACACCAAAATCTCAGCCTCCAGCCCCACTTCCGCCGACAACAACTCCACCACCATCTGTCAAGCCAAAATTCGCTCCATCAACTCCACCGCCAAATGTTAAACCTCAACAAAAGTCAGATCCATCAATTCTAGTAGATAGAAATCCATCTCAATTAGAGTCTAAATCTGAGACAGAGATGGATGAATCACTCTCTGACACAACTAAATCAGGCAAAAAGAGAAAAAAGAAAAAAACACGTATTCTAGTTGGACTGTTTCTATTTTCCAATTTTTTATGTATGTATTTTGCAACAGTTGGCGCAATATACATCACTGAAAGGATTCGTCAAAATCGTCCTGATTTAGAATGGATAATTAATAATCAACTGTCTTTAGGTTCTCTTCCTACTTGGAGCATTTGGGTTTGTGTTATCTTATTATGTTTATACAGTGTATCCTTTGGAATGGTCGCTGCTGACGGTTCCAATGAGACGGATAACAATAAAAATAATAGAGGTTCAAGCCCAAAAAGACTTTTAAATTTAGTTGTTCTATTTAAGCCAAACATTGGTGAAGTGTTTACTTTGTGTTCACCATTTGCTGCTATTATGCTTGCTTTTTTGACAGCATTTTATTTAAATAATACTTTCCCAAATCCTCCTAAAAAAATAGAAGTAAAATTCCCTTCTAAAATAGAGATAAAATTTCCCTCAATGAATAAGCTAAAAGCACAGTCTAAAACTTTAGATACTTCTTCTTCACCTAATTCACCATAATATGAAAGATGATAAAGGCAATCTAGTTAATTTTCAAGGAGATCCTATTAATAGTGGGGGAGAAGGCAAAATTTATAAGACAAGTCAATCAGGATTTGTTGCGAAGGTCTATGACAAACTGCCAACTCCAGAGCAGATTAATAAACTAAGAAAAATGATTGCTAATCCTCCTCAAAGTCCTCCCACTCATGGCAATCATGTGGCGATCGCATGGCCGACCAGCTTAATTTTTGATAATAGTAATAAATGCATTGGGTTTTTAATGCCGCAAATAGGAAGAAATGTACAGCTTATTGAAGTCTATAATCCCAAACGACGCAAACAAGTATTGCCTAAGTTTGATTGGTTATTCCTTCATACTGCGGCACGCACTTTTGCCAGAATAGTTGACTCATTGCATAAAAAAGACTATGTGATCGGTGATATTAAACCGCAGAATATTTTAGTTGACGCTAGCGCTCTTGTGTCTATAGTTGATACCGATTCATTTCAAGTGAGAGATGGAGCCAAAGTTTATCGATGCCCTGTAGCTAGTGAAGGATTTACGCCGCCAGAATTACTCGGTGTTGATACATCAACCGTTACGCAAACTGTTTATCACGATCGCTATCGCATCGCGTTAATTATCTATCACCTATTATTCACAAGACATCCTTTTGATGAAGGAACATGGATATCTGGAGACTCGCCATCACAAGTAGAACTAATGCAAAAAGGCGTATGGTTATATAATCCACAAGGTCTATTACAATCTCATAAAGTTACAATTCCATTACAAGTTATACATCCGAAACTTCAAGAATTATTTAAAAAATGCTTTAATGATGGTCACAAAGATGCAATCAAAAGACCATCGGCAGAAGAATGGAGTGAAGCACTAAGATTAGCGATCGATGACCTTACATCTTGCGGCAAAGTTGACAACCATAAATATAGTAACAATTACGGGAAATGCTACTGGTGTGAAAGAAAAGCAGCTTTAAACATGGATATTTTTCATGGCGAAGCACCCAAAGTTATAATTCCAATGCCAAAGCTAAAAACAAATAAAGGAAAACCTACATTTAGACCAACAACATTACCTCCAACTATAGGAGGAACTCCAACATTCGCGCCGCCAGCACCAGTCGCGCCACCAGCACCTCAGCCACCAACACCTGATCCAAAAACGAAAAAGATAATTGGTGGACTTCTTTTAAGTGTTGGTGTAATTTGCTGTTTCGTTCCACCTATCGGTTGGATCGCTGGTATTATTTTAGGAATTATAGGTTTTAGCTGTTTTTCCGATTAATGTCTTTAGCTGGTTTTTGAAAATCAGGAATAGTTTATGTGTTTGGTTGTGGAGCGATCGCAAAAAATGATACTGATAGAAAACTTGTGGGAGCGATCGCAAAATTCATCAGATCTAAGCCTGATTGACTAACAAAATTGACTCAGCTAGCTAAATTGCTATAAAAAAGGGGGAGCGCATTGCGCTCCCCCTTTTTTATAGCAATCCCTAAAATTGCTTTTTTGTACGCAGGGCGATCACTAATTCGTTTCATGTAAGCATCGATCGCAGGATAGTCAGCGTAGGATATTTTGATAAACAAAATCGCATAACCAAGAATCGCAGCAACTGCCACATCTGAGACTGTGAATTTGTCGCCTGCGATATAAGATTGACTTTCGACAATCTTGTTGATACCGCCGAGCAATCTTGGTGTTTCTTTTTCGCGATTCTCTTCTCCAAACAATCCAGGTCCAAGCGTAGCATTTGCAAATAAGACCCATTGAGAGGCGATCGCTCTTTCTTCTAAAGTTTTTACCTCTGCATATTTATCGGCAAGGTACAGCAAAATTGCGCCTGACTCCCATAGTAGAAAATCACCATCTGCGATCGCGGGTACTTTACCAAAGGGATTAATTGCCAAGAATTCGGGCTGCAAATGTTCTCCAACTTTCATGTCAAGTAGTTGAAGCTCATAAGGAGCTTGCAATTCTTCTAGATACCATTTGACGATTGAGGCGCGACTTCTTGCACCACCATAGAGTTTTATCATCGGGTTTTCTCCAGTTAGGAATGAGAATTAAATAACTTGTGCAAATGAGGATAGAATAAATAAGAAAAGAAGGCTTAATTATGTACTATTGCGAAGAGATTGAATCAGAGATGGTGAAGTTTTATATTTCGCTAAGC
>JBIKYZ010000330.1:0-5045 GCA_044354985.1 Pseudanabaena sp.
GCAGATGTTCATGCAACTTTTCGCGAAATAGGTTAATCTCTTTCATAGGGGTTTTATTTGCGATGTGGTTATCTTTTATAAAACCCCTTCCTGTCTACTTTTGCAACTTTTTGTCCTGTACTAAGACCCAAAGCACTGTTCACAGAAAAATAATATGCTAATCCACCTAATTGAGAAATGAGATGAAATCGCCAACGTACTGGAACTAGAGTTGCTTGTGAGAAGAATGTCACCATCCACCAAATTAAAATCATGTCTGGTTTAACTTGCTTGCCGATTGTATCAACTAGTTGAATTAAGATCGTGATCGTCCAAGAAAGGATCAAGAAAACCAGTGAAATTTGTATAGGTGGACGTATTTTTTTTAGATAATTTAGTCCATATACCAGTCCCGCCAAAATCACGAGAATGGTAATCAACCAAATTTGAGAAAATTGCGTGGATCTAAATAACAAATAGACAAGTTGCTCCCCCAGTAATGTGACAAAGTAAAAGAAGGCTATTCGCATTCCTAAACTCAGCCTCTTTTGCATAAACTGCTGTCGCCATAGTTGATATTCAGGCGTTAGCAAACCACGTTGTCTTTTTAGAAAGCTAAACATCATGTTTTGCGATCGCGCAGATAGTAAATTAACTTGGGATTTTATCGCACAAAGTTAGCCGAGAGTATCTACGCATCTCTTTCCATACAATGCGATCTCAAAATACGTCTATTCCTATATGCATAAAAAAACACATTCGTTCTCTTTGTAACAAAAATTAAAAATATGCTTATTCAGTTAGCATCAGGGGCAATCGATAATTTGTTTGTGCATCATTTCCAAACCGATCAACTTTTGGTGGTGCGCGGCAGCTTTGTGTTGGTGGTGCTAAGCGATCGCCAATATCAATATATTCCCTTAAGCGAATATCGTCCTGCGGTGGTGACAATTCCGCCCAATGTGCCCCATGCTGCGATTAATCTCAGCGCTCAACCTTGTGTAATGGTGAATGCTGTCTTACGTCATGGTGCGCCCTATCCCAAAGATTACCAACCCCGTCGTCATCCTTTTCCCTATGATTTAGATACTGCACGTAATGCGATCGCTAATTTAGAACTTCCACTTACAGCTTAAATCTACTTGTCCTAACTTACCTTAGGCAGATAGAACTCCTGAGATATAGCCATTTTCAGTTAAGCGTGACCAAAAAAATGTAGGGTCAACTCATGAAAGGAAAAAGAAAAACTTTTTTAAGCATGACTCACCCCATTCTTGCATTAAGTCTTGTGTTCTTTAATATTTTGAGTCATGGTGTTTATTGCGATCGCAGTTAAACTTGACATAATACTTTCCTATTTTAATATTAAAGTTCATTGGGAGAAATTCGTGAAAAGTTCAAGATTAGTTATTACCTCTCTAGTTGTTTCGCTCCTAACTAGTACTTCCAATCTAAGTGCAAATGCTCAGTCCTCAAATAATTGGGTAGAGCAAGCTTTAGGAAGCTATCAAAGTCAAATTTTGAACGCAGGTATTCTCGCTTCTGGAAAAACAGAATTCAGAAAAAATAGTAACGGCTCTTTAGTCGGTATTTACACTATGAATGAGGAAGGAGAAATAGTACAAGGCAAGTTGTCTAAATGTCGAGCGATAAAGATTCAGGTAATGCGTTGTATCTGGAATGACAAATATGGGACTGGGGAGCTTGAAGTTACATTTTCTGAAGATTTTTCTAGTTTTAATGGATATTGGGGAGTAGAAATTTCAGAACCAATATATCGATGGAGCGGCGCACGATAAGTTCCTATTGTTGAGGCGATCGCAGTGGTATTAGTAATGTCCTCCACATCCGCCCTGCCAAGTTTCTACGCTCCCCGTCCAACTTTTTGCATCAGGGTAACGCTCTCTTAAGCGCTGATTTACTGCCTCAGCTTGTTCTCGATAGGGCTGTTTGGGTTGATTCACGGCAGATTGTCTTCGAGGAAATCGATCTTGATACGCCAAACTCAGCGCCAGACTTGAGTAAGCTTCAGCTGGAGGATTAGGAAAAGATTTCTCAAGAATAGATAGGATCTGGTGGAGACGATTTTGACTGGCAAGGGTTTCGACTAGGTGATCATAGGTTGTACGATAGAGTCCACGGCATTGAGGATTGCCAGTTCTATCTTTAGGAAATGCTTGAATTCCTTTAAGATATATCTGGAGTGCACGCTCGATCTTTTTGTTTTCTACGAGTAAGTCCCCAAAATGCATATACATACTAGGATTAGTAAAACGTCCCTCCCCTCTTAAAAGTTGATCATAGGCTGCGATCGCCTGATTAAGTCGATTATTTTCTTGGAGTTCCCTTGCCAATAGCTGATAGAGGTTTTCGTTTTTTGGATTGAGTCGAATTTCTTCTCGATAGAAGGCGATCAACTCCTCCTTCTGTCCCGATAGACTGAGGATATCTATAAATTCCGCCTTAGCAGTCTGATTGTCAGGATAGCGGCGCACGAGTTGCCGATATAAAGATACTGCATCCTGACGAACAGAACTCCTACTACGATAACCAGAACCACTAATGCTTCCCGCAACACCTTGAGATTTAGCGGCTCTAGCTAGTTTTATGGCAATTTCTAGAGTCAGAGGACGACCTAATTGCGTTTCTAGAAAAGTAAAGCCATTTATTAACTGCCCTTGGGCTGCTAATCCCTTCGCTAACTCAAAGTAACCACGATGGTTATTAAATCGAATCTCTTGTAATCCTTTGGCAACTAGTTGGGCAGCATTTTTTTGACCTTCTAATACGCTCGTTAAAATCTGGTTGGTTCTATTCCGTGTCTCAGGGCTAGTTGAAGTGCTATTGATGACCTTCTGTAAAACAGCGATCGCTTCAGTAAATTTCCCTTGAGTCTGGAGAATTTGTCCAAAACTAATCTGAATGTAGTAATACATATAGTCGTTTAAAGAGTCGGGTCGGGGCTGGGATAGGATCTGCCGATAAATAGTTTCTGCTTCTGAGTACTTATCCTCACTTTCCAGATCTTCAGCTTGCCTCAGAAGATTTGACCACCCATCTGAGCTATTCTGAGCATGATTTTGGGCATGGGATATTTCTTGGAAAGCCAGATGGATAATCGATGGAGTGATGGCGATCGCGATCGCCATCATAAAAGTTAATAAATAAGACTTCCGCATATTAACAAGAGAAACCAGGTTTCTTGATACATATCTAATCATAACTGCTTGAGAAAATAAAGATTGTAAGGCTTGAATCGCCAGTACTCTATAAATTGGGAGAAAAGAGAAAACAATGGAAAAGATGACGATCAAGCTTCGAGGAATGCACTGTGCCTCTTGTGCCAGTAGCATCGAATCAATGACCCAATCGCTAGCAGGTGTGGTTAGTAGTAATGTCAACTTTGCGATCGAGCAAATAGCCATCGAGTACAACCCTCAAAAAACTAGTCCAGATGTAATTCAAAAAGCGATCGCTAACCTTGGGTATGAAGCATTTTTACCAGATCTGTCAGCAGATGCGCAGGATGTAGATCAGAAAGCAAGGTTAACTGAATCACAAAACTTAACGAATAAAGTTAGATTAGGTGGCGCAATTAGCACAATTTTAGTCATCGGTTCACTGCCAATGATGACGGGATTAAATATTCCCTTTATCCCTGATTGGTTACATAATTCTTGGCTCCAGCTTTGTTTGGCTTTACCCGTACAGATTTGGTGTGGTAGTTCTTTCTATATCGGTGCGTGGAAAGCTTTTAAAAATCACACAGCGACGATGGATACATTGATTGCATTAGGAACAATAGCGGCTTTTTCCTATTCCATTACGGTTACTTTAAATCCTAACTTCTTTATTTCTCAGGGTTTACAACCTGAAGTGTATTACGAAGTTTCAGTGGTGGTAATTACACTGATCCTGTTGGGCAAGTTTTTTGAGAATCGCGCCAAGGGAGAAACATCCGATGCAATCCGTAAATTAATGGGATTGCAACCAAAAACGGCGCGAGTTATACGCGATGGGCAAGAATATGACATTTCCATTGAAGATGTACAGATTGGAGATGTCGTACTTGTCCGACCTGGGGAGAAAATTCCTGTTGATGGCGAGGCGATCGCAGGTAACTCGACCGTAGACGAATCAATGGTGACAGGCGAAAGTATTCCCATCGAGAAGAAAATCGGCGATCGCGTAATTGGGGCGACCATGAATAAAACTGGGAGCTTACAGGTTAAAGCTAGTCATGTGGGCAAAGATACAGTGCTAGCGCAAATTGTCCAACTTGTGCAGCAGGCGCAAGGCTCGAAAGCACCGATTCAGAGATTAGCGGATAAAGTAACAGGTTGGTTTGTGCCTGTAGTTATTTCCATTGCGATCGCCACATTTCTGATCTGGTTCAACGTCATGGGCAACTTGACATTGGCGACTATTTCCGCCGTTGGGGTGCTGATTATTGCCTGTCCCTGTGCGTTGGGCTTAGCGGCTCCTACTTCGATTATGGTGGGAACTGGCAAAGGTGCAGAAAATGGGATTTTGATTAAAGATGCGGGTAGTTTGGAGCTAGCCCATAGGATTCAAACAATTGTCTTGGATAAAACAGGAACGGTTACGGAAGGTAAGCCCACTGTCACAGATTTCTTTACCCTCAATCCCGATGATCGAGAATTATTACAAATGGTAGCAGCGATTGAACGCAATTCTGAACATCCTTTAGCGGAAGCGATCGTAGAATATGCGAAACAACAAGGACTTGATATACCTAAAGTGACTGATTTTGAGGCGATCGCAGGTAATGGAGTCGAAGGCAAGGTTGAAAATTCTCTAGTCCAAGTTGGAACAAGGTTATGGATGGATGAACAAAGGATTGACATCAGTGCACTCCATCAATATCAGGATGCTTGGGAAATTGGTGGTAAAACAGTGGTGTTGATTGCTGTTGATTATGTTTGGACTTTGGACAAGATTGAAGCAAAGAAAGAGCGGGATTAAGCGAAAAGGGATAATGAGAGTTTCAACTTTCAACCGAAAACAAATCATTATCCCTAAACCCATTATGCCAATAATTGTCA
>JBIKYZ010000331.1:0-5039 GCA_044354985.1 Pseudanabaena sp.
GCAAATACTACTATCTTAGTACTCCTAAATCATTAGTGCTTCGATTTCTCATGCCCAATATTTGGGCATCTCTTAATGTGCCGTTCATCCATTTTTTGCTTCAATTTTTTCCAAACTCCAATTAGAAGTAGTTGAGCAAGGTATTGAAGCCATTCGCACATATTTTCAGCAAATAGAAAATGAAGGTGTAGATTATCTTTACGAAGCGAAACTTATGATTATCGGTGAAGGCGGCGCAGGCAAAACCTCCCTTGCTAATAAAATCATTAATCCCGATTACCAACTCTGCGAAGAAGACAGCACCAAAGGCATTGAAGTCTTACATTGGTCATTTCCTCGCAGCGATGGCAATCAATTCAATGTCAATATCTGGGATTTTGGCGGACAAGAAATCTATCACTCCACCCATCAATATTTCCTCACCAAGCGCTCTATCTATCTCCTCGTTGCCGATACCCGCAAAGAAGACACCGACTTTTACTACTGGCTCAACGTCGTCGAACTTCTCAGCGACAACAGCCCCATTCTAATTATCAAAAACGAAAAACAAGATCGTCAAAAAGAAATTAATGTCAATCAATTGCGCGGAGAATTTGGCAATCTTAAAGATGTCATTGCCACCAATCTTGCCACCAATCGCGGTTTAGACAAAATCCTGATCGAAGTCCAACATCAACTCAACCAACTCCCCCACATCGGTCAAACCCTACCCAAAACATGGGTCAAAGTCCGACAAGCCTTAGAAAACGATCCACGCAACTACATCAGCCTCGATGAATATTTGCAAATCTGCAAAGATAGCGGCATTAAAGAACGTGAAAATGCATTGCAACTTAGCGACTATCTCCATGACCTTGGTATCTGTCTGCATTTCCAAAACAATGAAATATCGCCCCTGTATCAAACCGTGATCCTCAAGCCCAAATGGGGAACCGATGCCGCCTATGCCGTTCTCGACAATCCCGAAGTAATCCGCAACTTTGGACGCTTTAGTAACAAAGAACTTGCCCAAATCTGGAGCGCCGACGAATATACAGGAATGTATAGCAGCTTACTGGAACTAATGAAAAAGTTTCAACTTTGCTATGAAATTCCTCAATCTAAAGGTATCTATATTGCCCCTCAACTCCTCACCGAACAACACCCTGAATATGATTGGGATGAATCAGAAAATCTGATTCTGAGATATTTCTACGATTTCATGCCCAAGAGTCTTGTGTGTCAGTTTATCGTCGCTATGCACGAAAGCATCGAGGTTCAAAATGTCTGGCGTAGTGGCGTAATCATCCACAAGCGCGAATATGCCAACACCCGCGCCGAAATCATCGAAAATTACGGCAAACGCGAAATCAAAATCCGCGTCTCTGGCAAAAATAAGCGCGACCTCTTAACAGTAGTAACCCATGTACTCGACAAAATCCATAATTCCTATAAACGCCTCGTCAACAAATATCAAAAACTAATCCCCTGTATCTGCAAAACCTGTAAAGGAAGTCAAGACCCACATTTTTATAAACTAGCAGACCTCAATCGCCGTTACGAAAATCGTGTATCCACAGTTCAATGCGAAATTAGCTATGAAAATGTCAATATTCTCAGCCTGATTGACTATGTAGGCGAAAATTCAAACCTGTACGCTAGAGATGGAGATAGACAAAAAAATCAACCACTTTCTATCAACGTTGTGCGTGGTGATAAAGTTATGGGCGATAAAGTTGGACGTGACAAAATCGGTACACAAATTAATAATTCTTCCAATCTTGCCCAATCCGCCAAAGAAATCAAAGAGCTACTCGATCAACTTTCTGAACTATACAATCCCAATACCGAAAAGGGGCAAAATCTAATTAAAGATGAAGCTGTCAAAGTCATCAAAAATGATTCCACACTTCAACAAAAAATAGTTAATGCTCTTAAAGAAGGTAGCGTTACTTCACTAGAAGAAGCTATCAATCATCCAGTTGCAAAACTTGTAATTGCTACAACTAAAGGTTTTCTAGAAGGTTAATGATTAAGATCCCCAACTTTTCTTTGCGATCGCTGTTTGATTTGAGGTGAGTTGCGATCGTTGGTTTGTGGAATTAGATGGCGATCACTTTAAGCATTTAGTGTTTCTGAGAAAATAGGCGATCGCAGTTTGATTTGAGATGAGTTGCGATTGTTGGTTAGTCGAGTGAGATGGCGATCGCTTTAAGTATTTAGTTGGTCTGAGAAAATAGGCGATCGCTGTTTGGTTTGAGATGAGCTGCGATCGTTGGTTTGTGGAATGAGGGAGCGATCTCTTTGAACATTTAGATTGTCTGAGGAAATAGGCGATCGCTGTTTGGGTTGAGGTGAGTTGCGATCGTTGGTTTGTGGAATGAAGGGCGATCGCTTTAAACATTTGGGTGTCTGACAAAATAGGCGATCGTTGTGTGATTTGAAGTGTGTTGCGATCTTTGGTTTGTGGAATGAAGGGGCGATCGCTTTAGGCATTTAGTGTTTCTGATGGAAAGAGGCGATCATTGATTGATTTTAGGTGAGATGCGATCATGGCTAAAATAGCTAAAATAGTTATAATAGCTAACAAGATCATTCAGAGCAATAAAGATGAAAACATTAGGCGCATCAGAAGCTAAAAACCGCTTTGGTGAACTATTAGACCTAGCTCGTAGAGAGCCAGTGCAAATAGCTAAAAAAGGACGTAGTGTTGCAATTATGATGTCAATCGAAGAATTTGAAAGGTTTTTGGATTTAGAAAATCAATTTTTGGCTTTAAAAGCTGACCAAGCCAGACAAGAAGGTTTTGTTGGAATTACAGAAAGTGAGGCTTTACTATCAGAGATTTTAAATGCTTAAGATTAACCTGTCTCGACAAGCAGTCAAACGCTTAAAAAAGCTACCAGACAAACACGCCAAACAAGTCGCCACCAAAATCACCGAACTGACTTCCAATCCTTATCCCCAAGATTCTCTAAAATTAAAAGGATATCCATATCATAGAGCAGATATTGGCGAATATCGGATAGTTTATCGTGTTGAAGAACAAACGCTAGAAATCTTACTAATTGACAAACGGAACGATGATGAAGTCTATAAACAACTCAAAAGGATAATGTAATGTAATCGTTATGGGAACTAAGAATATGCTGATGAGAATGCGATCGCAGTTTGATTTGAGATGAGTTGCGATTGTTGGTTAGTCGAGTGAGATGGCGATCGCTTTGAACATTTAGTGTGTCTGAGAAAATAGGCGATCGTTGTTTGATTTGAGGTGATTTGCGATCGTTGGTTTGTGGAATGAGAGAGCGATCATTAGTTGATGGCGTGAAGTGGCGATCGCTTTTATAAAACAATCAAACATGGCAAAATAAAAACGATTGTTACAGTCATAGCTAGATATGCTAATTCCCAATGCCAACAACGCCATTGTTGATATTCGTAAATTACGGGATTACTGTCTTAATCTAGAACATGATGACGGTAAACATAAAGCCAGACTGTTTTCCTCAATCCTTGGAATGAAAGCAGAAAATGCTGAAGAATTAAGGCTGATTTTGCTAGAGAATATCAAAACCCATGAAGCTAAATTAGGTAGATCTGATAGATTTGGACAACGATACACTGTGGATTTTGAGATTACATGGCAAAATAGAAATGCAACCCTGCGGAGTGGATGGATTATTGAACATAGTTCAAATATTCCAAAGCTAACGACTTGCTACCCTCTATAGTCATTGGAGATGATAAATATGTTAACAAGTTCAGTAAAACTTCTAGATGTCGTAGCTCTAACTATTGATCTTCCCCAAGATAATTTATGGCGCGGACAGGTAGGTACAGTTGTTGAGATACTTGCCAATGGTCAAGCCTTTGAAGTCGAATTTAGCGATCGCAATGGTCGCACATACGAATCTCTAGGATTAACTCCAGAAGAATTTATGATCCTCCGTTTCGAGCCAGCATTACCTAATCCAAAATCTCAATTAGTTACAGCATGATCTGAGTTTAAATGTTTTTTCTGTTTTTTCATAGCTGAGGTGATCGCTTTTTTGTTGAGATTGAGTTAGGGGTAATTGCTGTTTTGTGTCGCTAGTTTGTGGAATGATAGGCGATCGCTATTTGATTTGGGATTAAGTTGCGATCGCCGTTACCGCGATTCAGGGTAGAGATGATAAGATGTCAAAGTATAAACCTCATTGTGCAAGTGATTTATAGAGAAATTAGGAGTTAACTTATGCGAACAATCACCCTGCAAATTGATGATAGCGTTAGCGACAAATTTCTATGGTTACTCGATCGCTTCTCTAGAGACGAAATTAAAATTTTAGAACAATCCGATTATGTCAGCGATGATGAATATCTGAGAGAAATTGAAGGAATGGTTCAAAGTATCAATTCAGCCCGTACTGAAACCATTGAACAAGGAGTAACTCTCGATAAGCTGGATTGGTAATGTACAAAATAATTTTCATGACGCAAGCTCAAAAAGATGCCAAAAAGCTTGCTTCCAGTGGATTGAAACCAAAAGTTCTACAACTCATTAAGATCATTGAAGAAGATCCGTTGCAATATCCGCCAGATTATGAATTTTTAAAAGGAGACATGAAAGGGCTAATCAGTCGCCGAATCAACAAACAGCATCGGATAGTTTACGAAATCTTTGAATCAGAAAAATTGATCAAAATCTATCGGATGTGGAGTCATTACGAATAAATATTGTGAACATTTAGCGTGTCTGAGAAAATAGGCGATCTCTGTTTGATTTGAGATGAGGTGAGATCTTAGTTTTAAGATGAAGATTGGAACGATCGCAGTTTTATTTGAAAAGCATAATCCTCATCAACCTAGCAAGTTTTTTGAGGATTGGAATAAAGAGCTTTTTGGGAATCAAAAAGCTGGAATCAGTAAATATGATTATGTACCTTGCCATACGATTATTGGAGTTTGGAAAAAATTGAAGCAAAAAATGGATGAACGGCACATTAAGAGATGCCCAAATATTGGGCATGAGAAATCGAAGCACTAATGATTTAGGAGTACTAAGATAGTAGTATTTG
>JBIKYZ010000332.1:0-5027 GCA_044354985.1 Pseudanabaena sp.
CACAACTCGCAAAGTTTTTGTCCCACCAGTTCATCATTTTTCTTCCTGCTTTTTCTTGATTTTTTATACTTTAACCCCATCCGTACCCTTTGTCTGGAAAACTCTTCTGGCTTACCTTTCAAAGATGTCGTGAAAAGTAAGATGGTATCATGCACCCAAATCCAGCGGGAACAATGGTACAGACAATTTGGGAAGAACTACCATTCCATTATCCAAACCTAGAATTAGATGCCTTTGTCCTGATGCCAAACCATAGCCACGGCATTATCGTTCTGAAATCATTACAAACAGAACCAATTATGAAATTAGGAGAACTCATTCATCGATTCAAATCCTTTACAACCGCAAAATATCGTCATGGCGTTCATCAAGAACAATGGCAGCCCTTTGGCAGACTATGGCAACGGAACTATTATGAACACGTTATCCGCGAACGCAAATCCTGCGATCGCATACGACAGTACATAACAAATAATCCGTCATCATGGGAATCCGATCCGCTTTACCCAGAAAAAGGAAAAGAAGAGTAGCAGCATAGATTTAGTTCTGACACCCACCCGCAGCCCCTACGTGTGCAATGATAAAATTTATTTCCGTTCCATTCCATTCACCATTTAAAAACAAAAACAGGTAGGGGCGATGCCCCCGTGCTCGCCCCATTGTCGCAGATCACAAAATAAAAGAGGTCTAGTTCTTTGATTGTTTGTATTTCCAGATGATACCTGAGAGCGAATTGGTAAGCACATGAGCAATGACTGCCGATAATAGATTGCCTGTATACATCGTTACCGCCCCAAGCATCATACCGACAGCGATCGCCCAAACTGTATAGGCCAAATGCTTAGCACTTGCCATATGTAGCGCCCCAAATACAACACTGGTAATTACCAAAGCAATTCCATTCATCCCCAGTGCTGGTAAAGCCACACCACGAAACAACATTTCTTCGCTTAGTCCTGGTAATAAACCTAACCAAATTAGATCAACTGGTTCTAAGGGTTTAAGTACCATTTCTAGATATTCTTGCGCGGCGATGCGATAACTTTCCCAAACTTCATAAATGAAGCTGCTCAGTAAAGCGACTCCAATTCCTATACCTACACCGATCGCTGCATGTTCTGGCTGCCAACGAAGTGGAACCATAGGTATGCCCGTTAAGTACACCCAACCTTTAGAGATTCCCAAAAAGATAATTGCAGTCACTGCCATCGCAATTAGTACCTGTGATCGCGATAGTGTTTGATCTTTTTTATCGGGATTTTGTTGAGGAGCTTGCGAGAATATGGACATAGCAGAGGTTTTATAGATTTAATTGAAAGTTGAGAATCTGAATTCCTCACCATCTTAATGGGAGGAATTGGAAGGGTCGATTTAATTCATCGCTTCAAAAATTGAGACGAGACGATCAATATCAGCAATGGAAGTCAGATAGTGAACGGAAGCTCTTAAGCAATCTGGATCGGGAAGCGCTCGGATTAAGATTTGATGTTCAGATTCTAATTGTTTAGCAATTATTGAATGAGGCTTTTTCGCGATCGCACTTTGCGCTAACTCTTGATTCACTTTAAAAGAAATTAGTCCCGACTCTGGTGGCAATTGCCTGATGCAATCAATATGGGGTAAAGCATCTAATCGCTCCCATAAAATTTTGCTTAGTTGACAAATACGCTGATATCGTTGCAGTTGCGTCCCCCAACTATTTGCATGAGCGATCGCAGTTCGCATTGCTTCATAAAGAGCATAGGTTGAGCTAGCAACCTCAAACTTTGCACCATCTTTTCGCCATTGCACAATTGGGTTGTGGCTAGTTGGATATTTCCCTGTTAGTCCTCGCCAACCGACAAATACTGGCTCGATCGCATCAAATATTTCAGGACTAATATACAAAGCTCCTAATCCTAGAGGCGCACACCACCATTTATGGGTAGTAAATGCATAAAAATCCGCCTCAATCTCAGCGAGATTGAGCGGCAGCACTCCCACTGACTGGGCAGCATCAACGGCAACTAACACATTCTGATCGTGGCAAGCCTTCGCGATCGCCTTCAGTGGCAAAACTTGTCCTGTATTCCAGCAAATATGACTCAGCATCACCATCCGAGTTTTAGGCTGCAAATGCTGCACTAATAGATCAACAACTGCCTCACTATCTTTACCTTCAGAGCTACTATTGCGGGTATTGGTCAAGGGAAAATAGTCAATTTCGATGCCGAAGCGTTTTTGAATTTGGATTGCCCCCGCAATGATCCCAGGGTGCTCACAGTCTGAAAGTAATAGGCGATCGCCCTGTTGCCAATCTACTGCCCATAGGGCAATATTGCAGCCAACGGTTGTATTTTCGGTAAGTGTTATTGTCGTTGGGCTGACTTGAAATTCCTGAGCGATCGCGACTTTAGTCGCGTCATATTCGGACATCATCCAATCCCCTGCGGCATTGGAGAAACATCCTAGTGACTCAATATGTCGAAAATTTTTGGCGATCGCATCTAGAGATGCCCCACACATCACCCCCTGTCCACCGTAATTAAAGTAAGTGCGATTTTCTAAAGCAGGAAAATGCGAGCGATGCGTGAATAAATCCAGTTCGCGATCGCGCTCTAAGTTATCAGAATTTATACTCTCCGAAAGTGCTGCTGAAGAAATCAAAACCAACTCCTAATCAAATATTCAGCTGTTCTTTATTCTATCGCGACTTGCAACCAAGTAAAATTAACGCAAAAGTATCAAGCTTGTAAGGTTGCATCCCGTGGGGGACAACCCATGGCAACCGCATAAAAAAAGTCAAAGGTTAAGGTGATGATTTAGATAAGCCAGATCCCAAGCCGTCTTATTACGTTTCGCTCGCATACTGAATTTAGAAGGCTTATCGCGACTTAAGAGATTAAGAGCAAAATGACGCAGCATCGCCATATTTTCAGGAGAATTATCTTTGCGAATACAGGAAGTATCTTCGTGAAAAGAGACATCCAAAACCCAATGCAATGAATTTTCAATCGACCAATGAGTATGAACAGCCCCAGCAATAACGGTTGCATTGGAAGGCAATCTAGAAATGTAGTAGCGATTTTCAGTGGAGACTTCCCCATTAATTCTGCGTTCACTTTGAACTAAGGCAATAGTTTGTAAACCAGACCATAAGGGCAATTGAGTAAGGTAATCCAAGTTAGATAAAGTCCAACAACGCCGAATTTCTAAACGACCATGACCTTTATGGTCTACATCCACAAAATCAGTGTTTATATAGCACAATACTACGGACAAGGGTAGGCAGAAATAGAGCCGTAGTTACAAAGCTTGTGGAAATTAGGGTGTAATTTAATCAAAGTGAGGTCTAAATCTAACAGGGAAATAAAGCGGTCAAGGAGATGCCGATTGAGAGCCAGACGTTTGTAGCTCGCCATAGAGAAAACAAAAGGCTTGAGAGGATGAGATGAAAGATGAAGATGCCAAGCATCAAACTTGGCAAGATTAAGAGCCATCAAACTAGCGTTAAAATGAAAGTCAAGCTTCGTCAAGTCACGAGCAGGGCAACCGCACACGTTTCTGAATATTTTGGCATAGTTCACTTTTAGGATCGAGATTGCTTGATCCTAGGATTCTGTGATCACAAGTTTCATAATAAATACACAATTGACGGTTTTTGAAAGAACTTCCTATTTTGTATTCATTTTGATTGAAACCATTATCTAGCAATCGTTTGCGATTTATTCGTAAATTATTTAGAAACGTGTGCGGTTGCCCTGAAGTCACGAGCTTGGCAATCGGTTAAACCCATAAACTGCTTAGCGTCACGGAAGATGAATTCAATCTGAAAACGAGATTTGTAGAAACAGAGAATCTCGGATGCATCAAGAATGATATCGGTAGAGAAAAGCAGAACTTGCCCGACCCGATCTGGCTGACGGCAATCTCGTAGAAAAGCAAGACGGACTTTACGTTTCATGCTTATTAACCAGACTTCGACCGTATAAAGGTAAAGCAGTGGCTCAATTTCGGATACTAAAGTCATCCGACTGACATCGGTCAAGTCCACCTTACTATCATACTTGCGTGGTCTACCAAGAGGCTTCTGCTCACCCGTATAGACATAGCGCATATCCGCATCACAACGTAGCTTACCAATGGCATCTAATCCTAGTGCAACGACACCATCAACCCACTTGATTTTGCTATAGAATCCATCACTGACGACATGATGTACTGATTTTGGTAAGTAGGGTTTGGTCGCTGCTAGTTGTTCGAGATACCAATCTATTCTTGTTCTCTTTGATTCTGGTTGTGCGGGTGGTGTTTGCTGTACTGATACCGCATATCCTTGTTTAGCATCAACATCGACAATTGCTATTACCGATATCTCTAATCCTTTTTCGGCTCGGCTTGCACTCCCATTGTAGAAATACTCGATTCCATAAGTTGCTTTGCCACTTTTTGACACAAATGAACAGTCTATCGCTATGATCTGGCGAGCTGTTGCTGTGATCACTTTTGCGATGATCTCTGCGTTCCCTTTGATGAAGTTGTATGAGCGCGAAAATTGACGACGATAGGTGCGCTCTGTGATTTCGCTATATCGACTCAGATTTGTGAAGTTTACTTTCCCGCATATCACCATGATTGTCGAAATCAGTATTGTTAGGAATTTCTGTTGTGCTTTGCTTGCTGCTTTCGGTATTATGTCTGTAATGCTATTCATTTGGTGCGTTTTTTCATTACTTGCACCTTATCCGATGAATAGCTTTTTTCTTCCTTTTTTTTATGTCCGAAGTATTGTTCAAAAACCGTCAATTGTGTATTTATTATGAAACTTGTGATCGCAGAATCCTAGGATCAAGCAATCTCGATCCTAAAAGTGAACTATGCCAAAATATTCAGGAACGTGTACGGTTGCCCTGGTGTGCAGTTCAGCAATTCCAAATTCAAAATGGTAACAAGCAATACATAATACTAGTGTAAAATTAACACGAATCTGGAAACACAGGAGCATCACCAAGCATAAATTCGATTAGATGTTGCCAACCGTCAAAGAG
>JBIKYZ010000102.1:0-16439 GCA_044354985.1 Pseudanabaena sp.
GCCATTCATAGCACGCTTGCTCATCTAGCAATTGGGTTAGGGGAAATTTGATCATCTTAATCTCTGAAAATTCAAAACGACTTACTCCTATTTTGCCATTTCACCTATTTACCCAGATGAGCCACCTAGTTTTTGTAATGTTTGCAGTTTGACTTGACGATCGAATACATTTTGGGCAGGAATATTCGCTTGCTCTAGGGCATTAGCTAATAGTGATAGACATTTATCACGATCAATGAATGGCGTAGTTTTGCCTGTGGTGACGAAATAGCGGCGGGCGATCGCATCAATCGTAGTTACTTCTACGCCTTTATCCGCAGGAGGACAGCCTAGTAATTGTTCTAGAAGTTGCTCGGAATAGGAAACGAGGGCATTGGTATAGGTGGTAAATAAAATCGAAGTGCAGCCCTGCTCTACTAATTTTTTGATGCGATAGAGGGCAAGGGTAGATTTACCAGTACCTGCACCGCCTTTGATCAGAACTGTGCCATTGCTGCCAAATTGAATTAATTTTTCTTGTTCGTCGCTGAGCTTGAGTAAAAAAGCACTGAGATCGCCAGCAAAATAGCGATCAAGGTCTTCGGCTTGACTGAGGACAAATTCAGGCTGTGTATCTATTTCTTCAATGGAACGTGGATAAAGATTATCCAGAATCACATTTAGCAAGCGATCGGGCATATCTAGCTCTAGCAATGCTTCAGCGCTATTCACCTTAGCGATCGCTGTCCAATATTGTGCGGGAATCTGCCATTGTTGCAAGATATCTTCTGTAAGTGCGAACGGCAAAGTAGTCAAAGCTTTAGCCTCATCACCACTTTCCCAAGTTGAGAAAGAAGATACAGCCACCTTCTTCGGTTTTACCGACTGGCGATCGAGGGTGGTTTCTGGCGCTACGACATTAGGAATTTCGGTTTCATAGGTGCGCTCATTGCGCTTGCGGACACTCAGCAGCTTTACCCAACCAGTACCGATCGCATAAAACAGGCGATAGTCACCAATACGGATGCGATAGACATTTTCATAACCTTTGAGCTTTTTGGCATCCCCTTCGGCAGAGATGGGATCGCGTTCTAATAATTTGGTGGCTTTAGAAACTCGTTTGGACACATTTTGAGGGATGCCGATGAGTTCATTAAAGAAGGTTTGAGTAAAGGTGAGGCTAAAGGTCATGGGGTCTAACTCAGTAATAAATTTTCAAATGGGTAGTTTTGCTTCCAGCGATAGGTATTGAAATCTCTTTGATCGACTGAAAAAATACGTCCATGTCCTATATGTTCGGCAAGAACTACTAATGAAGCGTCTGCTAGATCCATTGGTAAATCTGCGTATTGAGTCATTAGTTGTGAAATTCTCAGTCCGTGAGTATCGTCAAGGGGAAAGATGCTGAAAAGTCCTTGGTTGAGGTTATTAATAAATTTGATTTGAGCTTTGACTCCTTTACGGTTTAGCAGTAAGTAGCAGGTTTCAGTGATAACACACCAAGTTGTAATTAATGGTTCGTCATATTGTTGCAGGGCTTTTTCGGCTTGATCATGATAGGTATCTTTTTTGTCGAGGAGGGCTAACCAAAATCCTGTATCAGCGATGATCATATTTTTTTGCCCATCCTTCGGCTAATACTTGTTTGTAGGTTGTTGACAAATCCTCTTCGACTTCGACACAGCCAATTAAGCCACTTTCAACAAATTTCTGATAGGTGCTTTTTGCTTGGGGGGTAGGTTGCTGATGGACTTGAGTACGGATGGGAATAAAGTCCGATTTGTCTTGGTTTGGTATTACTGAATTTGACTGCTGGTTTGGTTTGGGGTGGATTTTCAGTAAATCGATTAAGTTAAAGATAATTTGCTGTGCTTCAGGGGTAAGTTCAACGATGTCTTGTTGAATGGTGTTGAGGTTGGACATGGTATGTATTCTCCTGTTTAGGCATAAACTGCAACTTTTTGAGGTGTGATGGGGTAATGATATAAAACCATTAGTTGTGAAGAGTTTAGGGTTTCAATAGCATAGGCTTTGCCTGTGGTATCGCTAAACTCTACTTCAAAAACATTTGGCTCGTATTCTTCTACAATTGTGCCGACATTGCCTCGATGTAGTCCTAATTCTGGGAGATCTTGTAAGAGGGCAACGACATCTAATAGTTTCATGGGTTTACTCCTTTTTTAAATAATGTAGCAAGTGACTAAACGGGGAAAGTTTTCGTTGTAACGAACTATCCAGACGCTATGAATAGTTGCGGTTTTGTCTTGGTATGTCATGAGGAAGTCAATAATATATTTTTGTCCGTATTGATTTGATTTATCAGGAATTGCTTCATAGTTTTTAACAGCATTTAGAAGTGCGCTTTGAAGTTCTGGGAGGTTATCTACGGTGATGTTTAGGGCGGATTTAAAAACGCGGGCTTTATGTTGTCCGTCACTATGACTAGGATTAAGGCAATATCCGACTAATTTGCTGTCGTCGATGTAGGTTTGCTGAGGATTAGGTAGTTTCATTGATATTTTCCTCCTAATATCCCAGTTTATCCCATGCTTCTAGAACTAGACGTTGGGTGCGGTATTCGCCATATTTCTTCATTTCGTTGTTTTTTAGGACGCGAAATGTCTCGCTGGGGAAGTCTGTGCCGTAGATGTCGGCGGGGTCGAGGATGTAGCGTAGTTCGTCACGGGTTAAGCCGTAGAGTTTGGCGTAGTAGGCATCGAGTTCGGCACGGATTTGGGCGCGGCGGGTTTCGTGCCAGATGAAGGGGGGAAGGGGTATGCCTTCTAGGTTGTCGTCTGGGGTCTGGATGGTGTCGGGGAAGGCGGCGCGGTTGGCTTGCCATTGTTCGAGGATGAGTTGGCGGAGGTGGGTTTGGTGGGTGGGGTCTGGTGGGGTGGTGAGTTCGAGTTGTTTTTTGCCTGTGATTTCAATGTCTAAGGCAAATTTGAGTTGTTTTTTGTCGCTGGCTTGGGTGAGGATAGAGTCGGTTTCGGCTTTGCTCCCTTCGACTTCGCTCTGGGATCGGGTGGGTGTGGGATTCCAAAGGTCGTCGGCGAAGGGTTTTATGTCCCATGCGGTGTAGGTGAGTTCGAGGACGCGGGGGGTGATGTAGTTGATGTCGTTTTGGCTGTAGCGATCGGGGGGTAGGACTGGGAGTTGTTTGACAATGAAGAAATTCATGTGAGTCCCGCCAACTTTATGCCTAGTTACAAAGTCAAATACAAGAGAGCAAAAGTTAGAAAGTAAGCAAGCCGCCAAGTTCAAATACTTATCATTAAACATTATAAGAGGGGCATTATTCCCAATTGCAACTCTAGGTAAGATTGTAAAAATTGCTGTTCTTTCATTGTTTGAACGAGTAATATCTCTAAAAGTAATTAGCCAATTTCTTTTCCACTTACCATCAAGTTTACTCTCTACTTCATTACGATCAATCCAATAATGTGGAGTAGAGACACAGAATGGATTAGACTTTTGTAAATCTTCAATTCTCGGTAAAATACCCACATTTAATTGGTCTTGAGTTGCTCCTTCATAAGTTGCTAAACGATGATCAAAAAGATAAAACATCTTAGCCTCGTACAATGGTAATAAATTTTCTGCTGGACTGTCTTTAAATAAATTACTATCTGTGTTCATCATAAACATTAAAGCGAAAGAAATAGACCAAGGATTCTCTCCAGTTTTCTCATTTTCTAAAACAGGAATATTTAGATAGATATTTTTTGTCAAATCAGCATCATATTTTGTCCTAAAGATTGGACAAGTCAAAGTATTAGGATTAATTGCAATGAAATCATCTTTGGTTAACGTTATTTGTCTAGCTATATCATTAGCTTCTAAAATATTCCAAGAACACCAAGAGAAGCACATTGATTGAGGCTTTACTGCTAAACCTGCTATAAAAATCAAGCAAAAAGAAACTGAATGATGAATACCAGAAAATATAAATCTTTCATTTTGAAATCCTTTGATACCTTGCAATCTGGACGTATTTACCAAATCACCAAGAAAGTATTGATTAAAGGAATCTGTAGCTATTCCAGTAGGAACTATTAATCCTGCTATTCCATTTGGAGAAATTATATTTCTGCCTAGTTCACAAAATAGAGGATATAAGTTAATACGCCCATAGCTAGTTAAAGGGAAGCGATTACTATCGTGTATAAATTTTTGTTGGCAATCAATATCATGTTTAGCTAATTCATATTCATCATAAACAGATGGATTATCTTTTTTCAGATTATCGATTAATTTATTGCGAGCAGACATATTTTTAGAGTCAGCAATTTCAGAGATTCGAGAAGCAAAAAATTCTCTTGGATCAAGTTGTAATTGCTCCCAAGGAGGATTACCGAGAATGCAATCAAATCCATCATTCTCAAACACATCAGGAAACTCTAAAGCCCAATGAAAAAAGCCCTTCTCAGAGGCTAACTGATTCGCAGCATCAACAATATCTCTTACTCCAATCCCACTACCAGATGGTGAATTAAAATCCTCATTCAACAACCTGACTAACGCCGCCGTAGTTGGCAATAACTGCAAATTCTGCTCAGTCAAAGGCATAAAAAACGCCGCCGTCCACAAATTGCAAGCCGAACGACTGCGCCACCACTTGCGATCGCGTTGATTCGCCTCATAGCGCTCCTTCTTTTGCTTCACAAATTCAGGCGTATTCTCAGGAATCCGATCTAACTCCTGCCATGCTGAAGCAATTTCCGCCAAATCATCATCCAACTGCCCCGCCGTCGAGAGTTGCCCCTTGAGATCCTTGAGCCTTTCCTGCTTATTCGCCTTCTTCTTGATACTAGACAACGCCTTGTCATCCCCCGTCACCGCCTTAAACGCCTCATCAGGAATCCCTTCCTTTAATACATCAAGATTTAAAACACCCACCAACGAGTTACCGCACTTAATGCGATGGTCAAGAAAATTAAGCGGCATCCCCTTCGCAAAGCCCTCAATCCAAAGCGCAACTTTGCAAAGGTCAACCGCTAGGGGATTGATATCCACACCATAAATGCAATGCTGAATCACATCACGAGTCGCCTCACGCAAGGGTTCAGGACTAGGCGCAGCCTCACCCGTCCGCACTTTAGCCAATTCCTTCCCAATCCGTCTGGCGGCGGCTAAGAGAAAATGTCCTGAGCCACAGGCAGGATCGCAAACTTTGATACTCAGAAGTGCTTTTTGTAAATCATCGGCATCCTTCATCCTTTCTGCAATCACAGGCTCCAAGGCACTCTTCACCAACTGCGCCACTAGCTCCGATGGCGTGTAATAAGCTCCTGTCGTTTTGCGATCGCTACCTGCCACTAACAAAAACTCATACTTACCCTGAGACAAACTCACCTGTGGATGAAAATCTAACAGGCTCTCATAGACACTTCCTAACTCCTCCACATCCAGCGCCGCATAATTAACCCGCCGCAGTTGCGCCTTATCGGTCGGTGCATAGAGCGATAGATTGCGAATGACGACCATGAGATCGTAATTATCTAACGCACTGACATTTAGCTCTGGCAAAGTCGTTGAGCCGAACAAATCACCATTTAGCGGCGATAGCCCCAACAACTCACCGCGCCAATTTTCATCAAAAAGGCAAAACGTCACCCGCAAACCTTGCCATAGGTCTTGAAATCCTTCGCGGCGAGGAACGATCGCCTTTTCTGCTAGAGCGCGTAAACGCTCAATGCTGTAATACTCCTCATAAATCCGCACCTTTTCAGGATCTTCCCCCGTCAGCAACAAATTACGCGACTCCGCCACCATCAAGAATAAAAGACGATAGATCAGTAACAGAATTTGTCGATAAAAATCGCGATCGCTAATTTTGCCCTCATCCCCCCTGCCCCCTTCTCCCAATGAGGGCGAAGGGGGAGTAAGAGCATCCCTCAATGCTTGATTTTTGGGATGTTGCAAGAAACCATTGCCTAATTGCGCGATCGCTCTTTCAACACCATCTCTTAGGCGATCGCGTACCCTGCCGCCCTGCTGCAAAGTTTCTTGATGATAAAACTCCAATAGGCACTCATGGGCATCGTCCATTCCTATCGGTAAACGCGATCGGTGAAACAGACGATAAAACAACCCAAATTCAGCAAAGTTTTCCCCTTCGAGAATTTGCTCAAGATCAAACTCAATATAAGTAAGCCTCGTCATCAAAGAGGAGTCGCGCAACAACCGCCACTGCAAACCATTGGTAGTAATCCCCCATAGATGCTCAGTCCGATTGAGATATTCCTGCATCAACCCATGAGCCGACAGCCTCGGATTTCCACTCGGCGGCTTATGGTCAAGTCTTATTCTGCATCCAGTAATGTGAATCGGAGGAGTTACCGTAGTAGTTGCTTTAGCAACCTCCCCACCCCAATCCCCCGCCCGATGCGAAATCGCAAAACTCTGTCCATCAATAACTTCCGCCTCACCCCTAAAAGTTGGCAAATATCCCAAGTTGTAAAGCAAAGGCACAACCCAAGCCTTGCGTGTTTCCGTAGTCCCCGACTCCGAAAAGCCCGATTCTTCACGGGATTTTTTAAATCCTGCCCAAAACTTTTTCGCCTCACCCCACACCGTCGCAATCTCGTCCGCCAGCTTATCCACTTTCGCTAGGGCAAAGTCTTCGGGCGCTTGTCCCTTAATATTACCCGTAACCAGATCCGCAAGAAAGTCCCCCGCAATCAAATTACCTTCAATATGTAAACCTGTGCTGTTTTTGATGATTGGAGTAGTGGTCATGATGCTTAATTAAATTGATGAAGATTAACCGTAGTAAGGCTTTAGCCTCTGAATATGAAGGTGTAAAAGGCTAAAGCCTTCACTACTTGGAATTACTTTGGTTTCAAAACATAGACACCGAGAAGATCCATCGGTAACTGTGCCTTCACTTTGACTTGCCCCTCTTTGGTAATTGCTCTAACTCTACGGTGAGATTGCGCTAAATCTTGCGATCGCGACTTGGCAATTAATTCCAATTCCTCCTGCAAATCCTCCATACTTTCTAACAGATCGCGCAGGTCGGACTGCACTATGCCCAAACTAGGCGGATTAGCAACAGGTTCAGCCGTTTCAATTAATCGTAAAGCCTCACTTGGTTCTAACCAGATCGGATTTTCTGAAGTTCCTGTAAACCCAACCACTAAGCACTCTTCAGCTAATAGACTTTTATCCTCTTTAAGTCCTTGTTTGGGGCTGTCGATCAAATGTCGTAGGCGCAATAATAATAGAGTTGTGCGCCTAGTCACCGCATCTGTCACCGTAAAACCACAACGCGCCGCCACAGGATTAGTGGTATTAGTCAAAACATTTTCTAATAAATATCTTGCCAAACTTTCGACTAGGGGATGATTGCGCCCAATAAATTCCACACCTTCGGGCGTAGGACTGACAAAGGAAAGAGTTAACTTTTGGCGATCGCCTAAGAATGCGGACAGGCTGGAGGCAATCTGGGATGGGATATTGGGCAATACATAGCAAGGATGTTTTTGGATCGTTTTTGGAATGAGCGTGGCATTCATCCGCCCACAAGCCGATCGAACAAAGCGCTCGATTTCTTTAGCACTACCCAACACGCGATCGGACTCAATTAATTCCTGCTGCACATCTTCCGAAGTAATCGCCCTCTGAGCAAACCTTGTACGGCTAACTTTTTCTTCGGCTTGTTCCCAAATTCGAGTCATTTCCACATCCAGTAGCGCCAACTGTGAGCCAGCATCAAAAATAGAAAGCTGTACGCCTGCCGCTTCGTACTCGAATAAAGAGTTAAAAATTCGTTCGGTAATATTCGCATTGTCCATCGGCACAGGCACTGTAATTCCCAAGGAGCGATGGATTTTAACCGCTTTGCGAATCAATACTTTTAACACCACATCATCAATGGGGTTGTCCTGTCCACAGAGTAAAGCACATTTGACTTCCGATGCTTTTTGACCATAGCGATCAACCCTACCCTCACGCTGTTCTAGTCGGTTAGGATTCCAAGGTAAGTCATAGTGCAGCACTGCCGAGAAATGCTCTTGCAGGTTCACCCCTTCACTAAGGCAGTCGGTCGCCACTAATACCCTTTGTTCATAGCTGGCTAGTTCCTTTAAAAAGATCTCCCGTTCATCTTCCGACTGCTCACCCGTAATTGCCAACACCCGCAAGCGATCGCCTTTTTTGTCTAATCTTTGCTTCAGAACATCCCCCAAATGCTTGGCGACATATTGCGCCGTGGCAATATAGCGACACCAGATAATCGGATGATGTCCTTCATTGAGCAACGTGATCACTGTAGCGATCGCCTGTTGCAGTTTGGCATCCTTTGCGCCGTAGAGTTTTTCGGCAGATTGAACAAAGGATTTGAGCTTACGGCGATCGCTATCTCGATATTGTTGCTGTCCTTGCTCGATCGCTAATGTGGGCTGAGCATCGGCAGACTGCTCCTGTTCGGTCGGATCGTAAACATAGGATGCCATCAAGTCTTCATCGATCGTTTCTTCCTCTAAGCGCTCCGAAACCTCACGTTTTTCCACCTGTTTACTCAAGGTTGCCACCGCCGCCGCAGGTGATGACATCACACAACGAATCAGCGCCAACGCCGCCCAATAACGTCCCCGCTTTTGGGCATAGGACATATCATCGGTGACACCCTTAACCAAGCCTCGCGCAAAATCATAAACCTCATTAAATAATTCGCGATATTCTCGCGTCAGCTTGTAACTAAGCTCAGTGGATAATCTTTCAGGAAACGGGGTTTCATTGCCTAGCCATTGCTTCACATCAGCGCGACGACGTTGAATAAAATGATTGGCTAATTTACTGCGCTCTTGCTCTGAGAGATGTTCTAAATTCATAGCCGCAAATTCTGGTTTAACCAAGCCCAAAATTGACAAGAAAGATTCTTCAATACCGCTATGGGGCGTTGCCGATAGCAGTATTAAATGACGATCTAGCTTTGCCGCAATCTCATTCACTAACTGATGGCGTTGCTGTTGCGAAGCACTTTGACCACTGGGACGCGAACAGGTATGCGCCTCATCAACAATGACCAGATCAGGACAATGGGCTAAGAAACTAGCTCGGCGTTTATCGGATTTAGCATAGTCCAAACTAACGATGATATAGGGATAGTAGCCAAATACATGATGATCTCCCGCAGGTAGCGATCGCTCTAATTTGCCCACTGTCCCCGAACGAATCACCACTGCCTCAATATGAAACTTCTCCCGCAATTCCCTTTGCCACTGATCGCATAGGTGCGGCGGACATAAAACGGCAATTCGTTTAATTTCATGGCGATCGAGCATTTCTCTTGCAATCAATCCCGCCTCAATCGTCTTGCCAATCCCTACATCATCAGCAATCAGTAACCGCACTGTCTCTAATCGCAAAGCCATCAGCAAAGGAACCATCTGATAGGGACGAGGATAAACCGACAATCTCCCCAAACTCCGAAAAGGTCCCGCCCCATTCCGTAAACTTAGCCTTGCTGCATCCATCAATAACAAAGCCGCTTGGCGGTCTTGAATTGACTCAGGTTGTGGCGCAGGGAATTCCGCTGATTCGATTACTTCTAATCCCAGTTTCTTAAAAACACCGCAAACCTCATCCTCGTTCCCACTTAAAGGTCGTAGCCTAATCACATCAGAATTATATGAGGGCAAAACTACCCATTGGCGATCGCGACAAGTAACTACAGAACCAATGTTATAACTAGGCATATTTGAAAAATCCCAAAATTAGAAAACTTTTAAAGAGCTTGAGATTTAGTTGGGGCTTGCTTCTTCAGCAGGTTTGGATTCTTTGGGCTTTTTCTCAAATACTTGGATATTTGGCTCAAGCAAAACAAATCCTGTCTCAGTAGCTTCACCCATCTTGCCTGCGATCGCCGCTACCCACTGCGGATAATTAGCCTGTGCATCTTCCAACTTCTTAAATACTTTGGGCTTCACCGTAACACTAAAGATTTGACCGTCACAATCTAAATCAAATGACTTCCAACCGTTTTTATCAACGGACACATCATCAGGGAGTTCATTAATTTTGATGGTTAATTCCAGTTTTCCTTGTATTGCCATATTTTTGCTGTATACCTAATGATTGGTGTGTATTCATAACACATTTGATTCCTAGCATACGCTACCAGTGATTAAACCTCAAATTTGAAGAAACCTTAGCGATTTCAATTAGATTATTTCTGTCCCAAAATATGACTAAAAGTATTCCAGAGAAATGTAAAAAGTGCGCGATGCTTTCGGCAGCTCAGGCTCAGGAACTTCATGGCAATGATGGCGATCGCTGTTGGAATCCTGAGGTTTGCTATAGTCGCCGTTCCTATGCCCGTCATCGCGATCGCCGTAATCTAATTCGTTCTCGTCAACGTGGTGATTCCGATGAAAAATTAGTTGTTATTACTGATGAATTCGCGTCAGTATTTTGGGCGGTGTTAGTAGTTTATCGGCAGTCGGGAACTGATACGCCAATTCATGCGATCGCGGCTCAAGTATGGCAAGGACAAGAAAAGTTCGCAGCGATTCCACCAATTCATTGTGCTGGAATGGTGGCGACACAAGTGCATACTTATATGCAGAAAGTGTTGGTTTTACTAGAGTCTAATTATGGGATTAAGAAATTTGCCAGTCAAGAACGCCTCGATCCTTGGCTTTGTCCTTTGCGTCCTTGCCCTTGTCATTCAAATTAATTTTCGGTGTGACAATGAAAGTTAAACAGCTTGAGTTGGATTTATGGGATGTCCTTTCGACTGCGAGACAGACTCCTGAAGATGCAAATTTACCAATGGTATTTAAGCTTTTAGATCTGACTCTGGTTGATCTTGATACGCGATCGCAGTTGCGAATAGCAGGAGAGGCGGTATGTCAGATTGCAGATTTGTTTTGCGATCGCTCCAATTTTTTATTTGAGGAGTTACATTCTCGTGTAGTAAAGGGCGAGCCGATCATGGCTGATGATGTTTTTGATCGTTATGTGCGTCAGTCTATAGTGGTCGATTTTGAGCAGTTTATTGAGCCTTTGCAAAGTTTACCTAGGAAGATTCCTGAACAAAGGAAAAGTGGTAATTCGATTGTTGGCGAAATTGATAAGGAGGTTTTGATTCAAGCTTTAGAAAAGGAAAGTTTGCTTAGTTTGGAGGAGGAATTTGAACGGGCGATTAGTACTGCTCATGCTGAAGATATATCGGCTTGGGTTGAAGTGATCGCGCAATGTATTACGGATAATTCTTACCCTATACGTTTAATGGATTTGCAAAAGGCTGTACAACTGCCAATCATCGAAACTTGGCTGGGTTTACTATTAGGTGATTTCAACCTTGAGCAACGGGGAGGATTTTATGACTCAAGCGGGATTTGGATTACGGGTAGTTGGTGAAGTGGTTTAAGAAACGGCTAGTACTTTCCCAATTAAATCAGTGCGCCACCAACCTAACCGTGATGGCTCACAGTTTGCTTCTCCTGCCCATGCGATCGTCATTTGCCAATCCAAGATCAGATCTAACAAATCTAGATCGACTGCAAGAACACTCATTCAAGTACCTTATCTTCCTTTTAATTTTTTGACAGTGGGCGGCGTTTCGCACTACTTACTCTAAGTATCTTATATTAATTTGATGCAGCTATAAAATTAAAGTCATATATTGATATATGATGTCCTTGATTGTTTAGACATATCAACAAATGCAAAGCCGAATTGCCGTTCTCAGTAATGCTGGCGGAAGTGGTAAAACCACATTATCTGTGCATATTGCTTATGAAATGAGCCTTTACGGATTGTCAGTTGCCTTAATGGATCTCGATCCACAAGGCTCCTTGAGCCTATTTTGCGGTTTGCCACAACCCGAACCTGAACAAACCCTAGCATCAGTATTAAACAATGATTTTTCTGGACAATGGCCATTAGAAAAGTGTTGGACAGAAAACACTAATAAGGTAGATGTAGTCCAAGGAGGGATGATCTTAACAAGAGTCGCCGATGAGATGGTATTACATCGCCGAGGAGCCTATTTACTTGGCGATTGCCTAAAAGACCATCCCATTTCCCACGATCTAATTATCTTTGACTGCCCTGCAACCCTTGGACCTCTAACTTTATTAGCATTATCAGCTTGTACGCATGTTTTAGTTCCAGTCCAACTTGAGCCAAAGTCAATCCAAGGTTCTGCCAAATTAATTGAATGGGTATATCACAACAGCAAACAATTAAGGCTCGATCCCCAGCCACAAGTCATGGGATTTGTACCTAATCAATACGATGCCAGACGCGCAACCCACCGCCAAATATTAGAAGATCTCCCAACCCAACTTGACCAATTAGGGATTCACTGTTTCCCTCCTATCAGAGACTCGGCGGAGTTTATCAATGCCAGTGGGCAAGGTTTACCATTACATCTTTATCGCCATCAACATCCCGCCCAAGCTGACTTCAAAGAAGTTTCTGAACATGTTGTGCAATTAATCGGTAAGAAAGTGAAAAGGAAAAAATAATCATGGCAGCTCGTAAAGCCCCCAATATCGCTGACTACTTCTCAGGAGCAAAACAAACTCAACAATTGTCCAACGCTGAGGAAGAAATCGCTCAACTCAAAACAGAAATTGAGAGATTAAGAGCATCTGGCTCCGAGGAAGTCGAAACTCAGCTATCCACATTAAAGGAACAACTGAAGTCTCAATCTGGAGTAGTAGATTTAGAAATTACCAAAATCATTCAGAACCCCGATCAACCCCGTCGTACCTTTCTGAATGAAAGTATTGGGGCAATGTCTCAGTCCTTAGCATCAGATGGTCAGCTTTCGCCAATTATTGTCATTGCCCAAGAAGATGAGAGCTATTTACTTTTTGACGGTGAGCGTCGTTGGCGTGCGGCGAGGGAGCTAGGATGGTCAACTATCAAAGCAGTGACGATGGATGCGCCGCAGGAACTACACCGTAAGGCTTTATTAACATCATTGCATCGTGAAGATCTTAACCCTCTTGATAAGGCTGAAGCAATCATTAAAGAAATTTCGCTAAACGTGGGGTTAAATGCTGATGACATCCCCAGAGTTTTATCTACGGTCATTCGGAGATTGAATAAGCAAAAGAGACTATCTGAAGTCATGGCTAATTTAGCATCTAATGACTCTAGCCAAATGGTGGAAGTAGATCCTAACTATGTCAATGAAACTGAACACAATGTTTTAAGAATCCTACTGGAGTTACAACTCAATCCTGCTTCTGTTGATGCTAACTTGCTACCAATGTTGGGCTTAGCAGATGATCTAAAAGATGCGATTCGCAATCTGGGGCTAAAGGGAGTCCATGCGATCGCTTTGCAAAAACTTTCGGCAAAGAATCTAAATTTGTCACAAGCTAAGGCAAAACGACTAAGAGAGGATTTAACTAAAAAGGTTGTCCAAGAGAATTTGTCAGTTTTACAAACTCGCAAGCTGGTCAATGAGTCGATCGCAAAGCATAGTCCTAGCAAAGAGAGTGCGATAGATGCCAATAAACAATTGGTTAAAATCAAACAAAATGTTGATCTAATTTCTTCAGATTTACTACGATCTGCCGATCCTACAAGTTTAAGAGATGTCTATGATTTGCTAAAGCAAAAGATGACAGAAATTGAGTCTTTGATTTCCTAGTTGTCTAAGTTTGGTTTATGTGCATTGGTCATATATCGATATATGACTAATTGTTAGCAGAGATCGCCTCAAGCATCAAAAGTTGAGTAAGGGAGAAATAGGTGATCGCCTTTTGTCATCATCAAGAGAGATTGCGACCAGAGCCTTGTAACCAAAAATAATCGCCTAAAATATCAAAAGTTAGGTAATGTAGGAAGTGGCGATCACACATAACCAACAATTCAAAATCATTCATTTCAAGGTGAATCTAAAGCATTATCGCAATGAGGCATTAAGTACAAATGACTTAACATTTACATCGCCTTGAGATAAACTTTCAGCCTGTTTTGCAAATTGTTCTCTTGCTTGTCCAAGACTGATTTTTGGCGATGTGGCTTTACGAGTATCACTCTCATCCCACTTATTACAGTTAAACCACGCAATTAGATAAAGACCAAACTGACAACTATTTTCTTTCAGGTAACGATCTACCAACTGAGTTTGCATAGCATTATTTAGACCACTATTCCAGCAGCCTTTAGCCTCAATTATTACAGCTATTCGATCGTAGACTTCTAGTTTTTCATTTTTTACAGCAATCTCAACAAGAATATCTACTCTATCTTGATCACGAATAACAACTTCTCGATTGGACAAAATAGCTCTATCACAAAGAAAATCTCGCAAATACCTCGCAATGTAATCGGAGACTCTTTCTTCTTCTTTAGGTAGATATGTATTATCTTTAGTCTTAGAAACTTTACGCCAGTCAACTTTAAATAAATCACTAAAGCTAGAAGCACTCTTCAAGTGTTTTGATAGAGAATCTGCAAGATGTCTAATCTGCCCCCACTTAACTTCATTCCATAAATCTATAGCGCTAGAAGTCTGATCCTGAAATTTTTTGTCTAAAGAGTTTAAAGCCTCAATAATTACATCAAGAAGTTGATTACCATCTTGTATGAGACGTTTATTGCTGTTGTTCAATAACAGCATCAGTTCTTTTGGCTCTGGTGGTTTCCAACTCTTTTTCCTCAAAGCATTTTTAGCCTTTATCAAATGCCACTTTAAATCGTAATTAGGAAAATATTCAATAATTCGTTGAATTTCTTGGCAAGCTTTCAGGGTGCCAGTTTCTCTGAGTTGGGCAAGTACACCGTCTCTAAAGCGAGCCAGACTTTCACGGTTTTCTACAGAATGAACAGTATCGTAAACTGGATCTTCCGTATGTGGATAATTGCATTCAAGCCAAATATATAAGTTTGCAAGCTGTTTCTCATTTAAGTTTAGATTTATATTGCATAGACTATGACTGGCTCTTTCTAGAGTCTCTTTTGCAAAATCTGGATTTTTAATAATGTTATGCCAAATTATATCCCAGTCAGATATTTGTGCATAATTGATTAAGGACTCACTCGCAAAAATAGCTCTCTCCCATATATTCCTCATCAGCAAGGAGCAATGGATGAAGAATCGCCTCCAAAAAAGATTAATATTAGAGGAAATGTTTGAATTAGAAGGATTGCTGATTTTGAATAATATTATGAATATGTACACTACTCTTTGACGTTCTTCATCATTAGAAACTAACAAAGACATAGCAAAATCTCTTGACGGTTTATGATTGCATTTTAGAAGTTCTTCTAGTAATTGACCAACACACTTAGGAGGCAAATCGAGTAACTTAATTTTGTCGAGCAACTTATTTTTTAAGCGATCATCCCAACATTTTTCTAGCTTCCTAATTATAAAAATATAGTTGCTTCGCTTGCTTTCAGAATCGATCAACCTTAACAAGGTATCAATAAACTCAACTGGAGCATTGGAATAGGCTCGGTTTATTAACTCAGTATTGATATCTTCTCCTGCATAGCCACTATTTGGAAAATCTAAAATTGTGGGTGTCCATTTGACCCACATATCAGTAGAAATTTGTGTTAAAGCAATCGAATTTTCTTTTAAAAGAAGATACAACGCTCTACATCCTGCAAAGGAAGGAAAAGCAGTAAGACTATATTTATTTGTACCAATCCAATCTTCTGAAAAATTACTTTGGTTGTTAACATACTCTTTCGCTGCGTTGAGTATCCTTTTCCTTATAATCGGTTCTGATAATTTCCACCCGTAAAAGTCTGTTATATCTATATTTAGTTCATTCTCATAACAATAAGAGTCGGGTTCAAGTGTCAGATCTCTATTTAGCCGCCACCAAGCATCTATGTTGCCATTTTCAAATTCATTTAAGCGGTAGTTTATTCTTTCTTTAATATCTTGATCGGAAAATCCCTCTTTTTTGTTTTGCTCACCTACAGATTCTTGTATTTCTTGATAGCGCTCCTGTTCTATTTTAGCTTCAGATGAATCGAGATCTATTGCTGTAAACCATCCTCCAAAACGAGTCTGAAACATTAAATCTTCTCTAGTCGCTAAGAACAAAGCATCTATTTGAATGACATTCAGACGATTTAAACTCCAATCAACTAGATGTATCCAAATAGTTTTGCGTTTGCCACAATTTTCTGCCTTTGCCTTTTCAACTAACCAAATAAAATCATCAGTGAGAAGATTTATTCCTCTAACAGGTCGTACCAAGTAGGAGAAGTCATAAGGATTTAAATTTTCTTTTTCAGCAACACATAAAACAATGGATTCCAAAAGCGATCTTCTTTTGTTCTCAGAAGCAAGTAGTTTAATTTCAAATTCAGATGTTTCTGTAATAAGAGAGTGATGTTGTTGGGAGCATGTCACTTTTTTGGGATAGTCTAGAAAGCCAATAAACCATTGAGATAAGCACAACGATGGGCAAGCACCTGAGGGACATTTTCTTTGTTCCACTGAGCACCAGAGATTTTAGTGCGAC
>JBIKYZ010000334.1:0-5009 GCA_044354985.1 Pseudanabaena sp.
TGTTTTGCCATGCACTTAATATCTTGTGCCGTAAATCAAGCGAATATGCTGACATATTTTGTTTAATTTTAGTGATGCTTTAGATTACTAGACTTGTGGCGCGTTTGATCGGTATTTGCTGTAATTCCTGAAGATTGGATTTTACTTCAGTTTGTAGATGCTGTGGAAAGATATATTGACTATCGAGGAAGAACCCCAAAAAAGTTGGGCATGAATTGGGGTAACGGAAATATACTGGCTCTATCAGCTAATAATGTGCAGATGGGAAAAATTGATATTGAAAAAGAAGCTTATTTTGGGAGTGCCGAACTTTACAAAAAATGGATGACGCAAGGAGATTGTGAAAAAGGTGATGTCTTGATAACTATGGAAGCACCTTTAGGAAATGTTGCACAAATACCTGACGATAAAAAGTATATTCTCAGTCAAAGAGTCTTGCTAATAAAACCAAACAATTTCATTAATAGAGACTATTTGACTAATTTTTTGAGAAGTACATACTTTCAAAAAGAGTTACTGAAAAATGCTAGTGGTTCTACTGCTCAAGGTATTCAAAGACAAAAATTAAATCTAATTCAAATATATTTTCCTCCTATGTTGGCAGAACAAGACGAGATCGCTAAAGTTCTCTCAGATATGGATAGCGAAATCTCAGCCCTAGAACAACGCCGCGACAAGACCAAAGCCCTCAAGCAAGCCATGATGCAAGAACTGCTCACAGGGAGGATTCGGCTGCTATGAGAGAAAATCAAAGTATTAAAAATTAAAATAAGTATTTCACTATTTTGTTTTTTGAGCAAAATCTAGAATAAGGATAGACACTATTTTAGTTTTCTGCTAAAATCTAAAATAAGCACTGTAGCTATTTTAGTTTTTTGAAATCGTGAAAAATTTTACAGCAGGCACATATATACAACAAGGCTATTACAAAAGCTTTCAACCCAACCCAATCAATCGACTCTGGACACTGGAAAACATGGAAATCCAGAAACTACTAGAGCAAGCTAATCGAGAAATCGGCAGGCTGGATATGTACTCTGAGTACATCCCCAATGTTGACCTGTTTATTAGTATGCACGTCCTCAAAGAAGCCACTCAATCTAGCAAAATTGAAGGCACACAAACCAACATCGAAGAAGCCCTGCTCAATATTGAAGATGTACCCCTTGACAAAAGAAACGACTGGGAAGAAGTCCAAAACTATGTGCAAGCCATGAACCAAGCGATCGCCAAATTGCATGACTTGCCCTTCTCATCGCGACTAATCCGAGAAACCCATCAAATATTGCTCCAAGGCGTTAGAGGCAAACACAAACAACCAGGAGAATTTAGAAAAAGCCAAAACTGGATCGGCGGAGCCAGCATTGACGATGCTCGGTTTGTGCCGCCAGTGCATACCTCCATAGACGAATTAATGAGCGACCTTGAACTCTTTGTCCACAACGAAGAGCAATATTTCCCTGAGTTACTAAAAATTGCCTTAGTCCATTACCAATTTGAGACAATTCACCCATTTTTAGACGGAAACGGCCGAGTCGGTAGATTAATGATTACCCTGTACTTAGTTAGCCAAGGTATTCTCAAAAAGCCGATATTGTACTTATCGGATTTCTTTGAACGTAACCGATCGCTTTACTACGACAATCTGATGCGAGTTAGAGAAAACAACGATTTATCGCACTGGTTCAAATTCTTCTTAGTCGGAGTGATCGAAACAGCCAAAAATAGCGTTACGACTTTTGACAATATCTTAAAGTTACAAAAGCAAGTCGATCAAAAAATTCAGACCCTCCGCAGCCGTACTGCCAATGCTCAAAAAGTATTGAATTACCTATATCAAAGACCCGTGATCGATGTTTCTGAAATTGTGGAATTAACTTCCTTATCACCATCCTCTGCTTACAAATTAATTGCTGATTTAGAAAAATTTGCAATCCTCAAAGAAGTAACAGGCAGTAAAAGAGGCAAAATGTATGTATTTAATGAATATTTACGCTTATTTAACTAAGTTCGAGCATTAACCCAAATTAGCAAGTAGCACAGAAAACCATGAGCGACATTGGACAAAAAGAACGCCATACCCAAAACCGAGTTGTTAACCTATTTCGCAACACCTTGGGCTATGACTATCTCGGCAACTGGCAAGATCGCCCCAATAATCGCAACATTGAGAAAGAACTACTCCTAACTTGGCTACAACAACAAGGACATGACCTCAAAATAAGCGATCGTGCTCACTTCCAACTCGATAAAGTCGCCAACGACCTCAGCAAAAGCCTCTACGATCGCAACAGAGCCGTTTATGAACTCCTGCGCTATGGCGTAAAAGTCAAACCCGAACAAGGCGAAAGCGACAAAATCCAAACTATCTGGCTCATTGATTGGGAACATCCTGAAAATAATCACTTTGCGATCGCTGAAGAAGTCACCGTCAAAGGTGCAGACGCAAAAGCAAGTACCAAGCGTCCTGACATCGTGCTTTACATCAACGGTATCGCCTTGGGTGTCATCGAATTAAAGCGATCGAGTACCTCCGTCAACGAAGGCATCCGTCAAAACCTCGATAACCAGAAAAAAGAATTTATCCAGCCCTTCTTTAGCACCATGCAGCACCTCATGGCTGGTAACAACTCCGAAGGCATCCGCTACGGAACCATTGAAACCTCCGCTAAATATTACCTAACTTGGAAAGAAGATCCTCTCGTTCAGACTCGCACAACCTTACCGATTCACCGAGATGACTCCATCGACAACCTCCTCGATCGCCATCTCTGCCAGATATGCAGCAAAGCAAGATTCCTTGACCTGATTCATAACTTTATCGTCTTCGATGCAGGTACAAAGAAACTATGCCGCCCTAACCAATACTTCGGTGTAAACGCCTCCCAAGACTTCATTCAACGCCGAGAAGGAGGCATCATTTGGCATACCCAAGGCAGTGGCAAAAGCCTCACAATGGTCTGGCTCACCAAATGGATACGCGAAAACGTCACCGATGCCCGTGTCCTGATCGTCACCGATCGCACCGAACTCGATGAACAAATCGAAAAAGTCTTTAAAGGAGTCAATGAAGACATTTACCGCACCAAAAGCGGCTCCGACCTCATCGCCACCATCAACGCCCCTAACCCTTGGCTAATCTGCTCCCTCATCCATAAATTCGGCAGTAAACAGGACAGCGAAGCCGACATTAGCGGCTACATTGCCGAACTCAAAAAAGCATTGCCGCCCAACTTCAAACCCAAAGGCAATCTATTTGTCTTTGTCGATGAATGCCATCGCACCCAATCGGGCGAACTCCACAATGCCATGAAAGACATTCTTCCCGATGCCATCTTTATCGGCTTCACAGGCACACCCCTACTCAAAGCCGACAAACAAAAAAGTATCGAAGTCTTCGGGCGCTATATCCACACCTACAAATTTAACGAAGCCGTCAGCGATGGTGTAGTCCTTGACCTCCGCTACGAAGCCCGCGACATCGACCAAATCATCACCTCCCAGCAAAAAATCGATCAATGGTTTGAAGCCAAAACGCAAGGATTAAACGATCTGGCTAAGGCAAAACTCAAACAACGCTGGGGAACCATGCAGTCAGTTCTCTCCAGTCAATCACGCCTAGAGCAAATCGTTGATGACATTCTCATGGATATGAGTACGAAGCCGCGCCTCATGGATGGACGTGGTAACGCCATGCTCGTTTGTAGCAGCATCTATCAAGCCTGTAAAACATATGAGATTTTTTCTAAGACATCTCTCGCTGGTAAATGTGCGATCGTCACCAGTTACAAACCCTCCCCCAGCGACCTCAAAGGCGAAACCACTGGCGAAGGCTACACCGAAAAGCTGAACCAGTACGAGATTTACAAAAAAATGTTAGCCGACTGGTTTAACGAAGCCCCTGAAACTGCCATTAATAAAGCCGAACAATTTGAAATTGCCGTCAAGAAAAAATTTATCGAAGAACCTGGGCAGATGAAGCTGCTGATCGTAGTCGATAAGCTACTCACAGGATTCGATGCCCCATCTGCAACGTATCTCTATATCGACAAGCAAATGCGCGATCATGGACTATTCCAAGCCATCTGTCGCGTCAATCGCCTCGATGGTGAAGATAAAGAATATGGTTACATTGTTGATTACAAAGATCTATTCAAAAGCCTCGAAGGAGCAGTTAGCGACTATACCTCTGGCGCACTTGATGGTTATGACCAAGCCGATGTGGCAGGACTCTTAGAAGATCGTCTCGAAAAAGCCACTGAAAGACTCGACTCGATCCGCGAAGCGATCGCCGCTCTCTGCGAACCCGTCCCCAAGCCCAAAAATGAATCTGATTACTTCCATTATTTTTGTGCCAAGGACTCAGGCAATACCGATGAACTCAAAGCCAACGAACCCAAGCGCCTAACCCTCTATAAACTCATCGCCTCGCTAATTCGCTCCTATGCCAACATCGCCAACGAATTACCCAAAGCAGGCTATAGTCCCACCGAAATTGTCAAGCTCAAGGATGAGGTTGATCGCTACACAAAGCTGCGCGATGCCATCAAACTCCACAGTGGTGACTACATCGATCTCAAAAGCTATGAGCCAGATATGCGCTACCTCATCGACAGGTATATCCGCGCCGAAGAAAGCGAAAAAATATCGACCTTTGATGATTTTTCGCTAATTCAACTTATCGTTAATCGAGGAGTCAAAGCCGTTGATGAGCTACCTAAAAGCATCCGCAATAACAAAGAAGCCGTTGCCGAGACTATCGAGAATAACGTCCGTCGCCTCATTGTCGATGAGAAACCGATCAACCCCAAGTATTACGAAAAAATGTCTGAGCTGCTCGATGCTCTCATCAAACAAAGACGAGACAATGCGATCGAGTATCAGGAACTCATGTTACGCAGAAGCCTAAAAAGGTTTCAGAGACTGCCATTCCAAGTGAGATTGCTGCAAAGCCTTGATATATAATTTGGATTTGAGAGCGAAGTGATTGAGCTTAGAATTAAGTTTGA
>JBIKYZ010000335.1:0-5008 GCA_044354985.1 Pseudanabaena sp.
TCCTATGTGCTACTCTTGGTTTAGTTTCGATGAAGCAATTACGTTCAAACTTTGTTTCAGTATACATTCTCAGACTCTTTTATCTAAATCAAATCTCTGGATTTTCTATCTGCGTAAGGTGAGTAACGAGTTTGTTGATAGTCGTAGCAATGGGCGTAACAACTGGCTCGGCAAATTGGTCTATCGTATTGATGAAACTAGCAAAATTGGTTTCGCTGCGGAGATCTTCCGTAATCGCGACAACTTTAGAGTTGCGCCAATTACTATAGCTGGGTTGCAATCACCGACAGGATTTCGAGGACAGGATGAGACTTTAGATAATAATGTCTCCCGCGATCGCTTTAGTATCTCCTATGTTTTTAACGATCCCAATAGCACCAGCTTTTTGACCGCAGCCAAAGCTCAGTTGTATTATCAAAACTCCAATGTTGAAGAAATTCGGACTCAGGATTTTGTGAGGACTGGTGCTGGTGTTGACCGTCGTCGCCTTCGTAATCTCACCAATACCTTTAGCGATCGCATTCTTGGTGGTGAAGTAGAATTTCAAAGTCGTTTTAAGATCAATGAGATTCTTAATACTCTGACCTATGGAATTGATATTTCTACTACTCGTAATGAGCGTGTTCGTAACGGTACTGAAAATCGCTTTAATGCCATAGGAACAAATATTCTCACTACTAATATGGTTGGCGCGGATAATTTCCCAGTTAAGGACTTTCCTGATTCAGACACTTTCCGTTTGGGTGTCTATGTCCAAAATGCAATTGATTTTAGCGATACCTTCACATTGATTGCAGGACTTAGATTCGATTCCTATCAGCTCAAAACTAAAATCGATGAAATCTATCTGCGAAATTCTCCTGTTGCAACAGCCGCTGACTTTAGTGAATCGGCAATCTCACCCAGCCTTGGATTGGTTTGGCAAGCTTCGCCAGAATGGACATTGACAGGACGCTATGCTAAAGGATTTCGCACACCCTTATATAGTGAAATTAACTCTGGCTTCACCAATCTCACCAGTCCTACTTTCCGTTACCAAACCCTATCGAATCCTAACCTTAGACCTGAGACCAGTGATACTTTTGAGATTGGAGTTAGAGCTAACTATCCCCAGTTCAACTTCAATCTCACAGGTTTTTACAATAGCTATAGTAACTTCATTGAATCCTTTGCGAGTGCGGGAGTTGCAACAGTTAACGGGATTCCAAATGTGAGTCTATTCCAAACTCAGAATGTGGCGAAAGCAAGCACCTATGGAATTGAATTGGGTAGTGAGTATCGCTTTAGTCCTACTAATGATGGATTCAGCCTGATTGCAGCTCTGGGGCTAACGGTTGGTGAAAATCAAACTACCAATCAACCGTTGGAAACCGTTGATCCGATTAAGTTGGTGACAGGCTTGCGCTATCGTGCCCCTGAGAATATTTGGGGAGCCGATTTGATTGCCACTTTTGCAGGTCAACCCCGACTTGCAAACAATCGACCAGCCAATGCTTATACACCGCAAGGTTATACAGTCGTTGACCTGACAGGATTTTACAAAATCACTCCGCAGCTAACTCTGAATATGGGAATTTTCAACTTATTTAATAGCCAATATTTCCTTTATTCTGACGTTCGCCCACTGGTTACGGCTCCTGCCCCAACAGATCTCGCTAGATTTGCTCAATCAGGAATTAGTCTCAGGGCTGGGCTGACATTTGTTTTTTAAAAGTTTTCCAATCATCAAAACGGCAATGCCATTTTGATGATTGGGGTAAAAGGCACAAGTACCACTTTATTATATTGATTAGGAGAATCTCAAAATGACCGTGCAATTTCGACATATCATGCTGATGATAAAAGATGTTCCTGCTGCTGCGAATTTCTATAGTTCAGGTTTAGGTTTAGAAATTATTAAACTGAGTCCTAACATGGCAGAACTTGATGCCAATGGCACGAAGATTATTATGCATGGAGTGGAAGAGTCTCCAAAAACTGGAGGCTCTCCAATTCTGAGCTTTCATGTGGATAATCTAGTTGAGACAATTGCTAAATTAGAATCACTCGGTGGTCAGCTAGAGGGACGTATTCGCGAACCTTCCTTTGGCAAAGTTGCCGCCGTTCGTAGTCCCGAAGGTCATTTACTAAGTTTATTGCAACCTGCAACAGATAAATAATACCAAAGCACAAAATGGCGTTGCCATTTTGTGCTTTTAAAACCCTGTAAGGATTTCAAAAGCACAAAATGGCGCTGCCATTTTGAATATTTGGATAACTGATGGCAACAACATTAAAAGTAATAAACCTATGACAAATATGACTTTTGAAGCCGCGATCGCCTACACCGAAACTTTACGAGTACGAAAAGATCTAGAAGCCTCACAACTAAAATCAGAAATTGAAGCGCTTATTAAGACCTCAAATGGAGCGAGAGGATTTTTTGTAAGCTTTTTGACAGGAGAATGGGAATTAGCGGATAGTCCTAGCGAAGCAATCATTCAAGCTTTGCAAGCTGAGCCTAATGCGATCGCTGAATTGCTAGTCAAAAATCTGGCGATGTCAACGGCTATGGCAATTACCCATCAACGTAATGGCAACCTCGAACAAGCTCGTGGTTCTGAGCGCGTGGCTAAACGTACAGCACTCTTGATTGAGAAAGTAGATCTGCCAGAAGTTCGTGCAATTGCAGTTCAAATGCAGAACTCTGCAATTTTTAATACTGGCGATTACAGTGCTTTTCTTGAGAAATGGGGATATGATGCTGAGCAAAAACAAGCGATCGCTAATGTCCTAACTATCACAAGTTAAATACATCACAATAACAACGCAGTTTTAATCGTGCGAGTTATTTAATTTACGCTCTGAAGTTAACAAGCTTTATATTAAACAAAGATGATTTATCAAGTATGCAAATTTATGCGATCGCTAAGAAATTGGTTGATTATCCTTATAGTCGCCACATTTATTGTTTCCTGTACACCTGCCATTCCTTCTCAATCCCCAGTTCCACCTGCTGTCAATAGCTCACAAGCTAAATCTCCCGAAGTTAAACCCGCTAATGCTTCTAAGGTAGTTGCTTTGACTTCACTTTCAGCTGATATCATCTATCGATTAGATAAAAACAAACTAGTGGGGATTCCAGGGAGTCGGTTGCTGAGAGAGAATGCGGAAATGTCTAAGCTACCCCAAGTTAGTGAAGGACAAACGCCTCCAAATTTAGAGAAAATCATTGCCCTCAAGCCTGATTTGGTAATCGGTGCAACGGGTTTTCATGATCAGATTCTTGCTAAGCTGAAGGAGCTAGGGATTAGGACAATGACCTCTCGCATTACCAGTTGGCAGTCATTAGAGGAATTAACCAAGGAGATCGCTACGGAAATTCAAGCCGATCCCACGGCGCTAATTCAGTCCTATCAAGCTTTCATCTCGACCAAAGCCACTAAACCAGAATCAACTCTAGTTTTAGTAAGTTCTCAACCAATCCTTGCACCGAATAAGAACAGTTGGGCAGGAGACTTACTAACCAAGTTCCAAATAGAAAATGCGGCGGCTGAATTGCAAGGTCAAAGCTTGCAAAAAGGCTATATCACTCTTTCTGCTGAGAAAATCTTAGAGACAAATCCCAAGGTGTTGATTTTGGTTGATTTTGGTGATGGTGAGATCAATAAGCTCAAAGAAGCTCCATTCTGGAATAAGCTCGATGCTGTAACTAGCAATCGTGTCTATACGCTTGGTTACTATGGTTTAGTCAACCCTGGAAGTATTGATGCGATCGCTAAGGCTTGTGCACAATTGCAAGCGATCGTTAGCGCTAGGGCTTAGAAACCACTTAAGAATTACTTCTTGCGTTCAAAAGCCCTAAAAGATCCTCCTCAATCTCCCTAAAAAGGGGGAAGAATTAAATTCTTTCCCCTTTTTACTTGTTTGCGATCGCCTTTTGGCGAGGAAATAGCCGAAGATTTTGCTAATTACAAATAAATCATAGATAATTACCTACAAGAAATCCTTTAGTCTTTAAGTAACTAATGCCCCGATCAATATTTCAACTAAAAATTACTTTAGAAGATATTCGCCCTCCGATTTGGCGCAGGGTGTTAGTAGAAAGTACGATGAAGTTAGATGAGCTACATCTGGTGATTCAAGCAATCATGCCTTGGCAAAATTACCACCTACACAGTTTTGAAAGTAGTGAAGCTAGTTATATGCCATTAATGCCCGATGACGCTTTGTTTGATTTTGGAACACCTTCCAAAGATGAGGCAAAATTTAAAATTAGTCAGGTGTTAACCGATGAGAAAAGTTGGATCAGGTATATCTATGACATGGGTGATGGTTGGCAACATAAAATTGTTTTAGAGAAAATCTTAGCTCCCGATCCCAAACTCAAGTATCCTATTTGCATTAAGGGGAAACGAGCTTGTCCGCCTGAAGATTGCGGTGGAGCATGGGGTTATATGGATTTATTAGAGATTTTGTCAGATCCTAGTCATCCAGATTATGCCGAAATGATGGAATATCACGAGGGTGGCATTGATGCTGAGGCTTTTGACTTGGCTGAAATTAATGCAAGTCTATCTAATTACAAACTGGGTGAATTAGAGCTTTCTTGAGATTAGTTATGCCTAATAGCTCTAAAAACCCAATTTTCCCTTTTACCTTTTTACTTTTTCCTTGAAATCATGTTGCCATCGAAATTAGAAGAACTTATTGAACAGGCGGCGCGGGAAGAGTGGGAAGAACTCGATCTTTCTGGTAAATACCTAACAGAATTACCACCTTCAATTGAACAGCTAAAAAGTATTAAGAAATTAATTCTAGGTAAGTGGGACAAATCACTAAGAATACATATCGGCAATCATTTAACTTCACTTCCTGTAGAAATATCTAAGCTAACTAATTTACGCGATGTGCAACAAAGAATTATGAAACAACCAATTCTTCAAACTGTAAAGGATGAAGAGAGTGTCGGTTGAGCCAAAAACAAAGAGTGTGAGCAAGGATTTTGCGATTAAGACGACTAGAAAAG
>JBIKYZ010000336.1:0-5003 GCA_044354985.1 Pseudanabaena sp.
AAGCACGGTCGCTTACCTAAAAGCATTTTTCGTCGTGGCTTTGATTTCCTGCGTCACTTCATCTTTGACCTTCATCTCAATTCCGAGGCTTTCTTCAACTCCATTAAATTTTTGTCCTGTACTTAGCGCTCAGACTTATAACAAGACAGCAATTCCCGCATGTCGGGATTGCAACAATAGTATTCTCGGTGAGTTGGAAAGATACCTCACTCATAAATTTAATGATATTGACCTGCGTAATGAATACTTCACCGATGACGAGCTAAATAAAATAATTTTATGGCTTGAAATTATTGAGTACAAGTTTCATGTGCTCGATCTGCGTAGAAATTTAAATAAAGTTCAAGGCGCAGACTATATTCCGTATATCGGTAAAATGCCTATCGCAATGTTTCAAAGTCCGATGAATCAAAGTCCATCAAAAGTATTTTCTAACTTACGAAACGCCCTAAAAACACTTGCCATAAAATCGAAGACCCCAAAACATAATTCGTTGTGTGTTTTGCGCACAACCCCTGATTTTCATTTTTTTCACTCGACTAACAATTATATTTTTATAGAGCTAGCGCGGTATAATATCGCATTTTTCTATTTCTACAAGCAAGAGTTCGCAACTGCCGAAGAAGCGACATCCCTAGCACAAGAAATCGTAAAAACGGAGTATGCTGCAACAAGTACATAACGCCGCATTGCAGAGCGATCGCCGATCTTGTAGGGTGCGTTAATGAAGTGCAACGCACCTTATTTTTGTTTGTATTGACACAGCCTTGAACACAGTTACAATTTTTTAGTTAGACTACTGAGTAACAACTTTCTATCTAGGAGCAGCCATGCTAGACACAGCAACACTTGAGCAACGCTTGATAACCCTTGAACAAGTAGTTTTTGATCTTCAACACAAATTTGAAAGTAAGCCTAGCTCCGACAATTGGCTCGAAAACCTCATAGGTTCAATCTCTGACGACTCAGCTTTTCTTGAAGCTCTAGAATATGGACGTGCATTTCGGCAGTCTGACAAACCTATTGATGAAGCTGACAAATAATCGTGAAATATTTGCTCGATACCGACCACATCAGTTTTCTACAGCGCCGTTCCAGTTCCGAGTTTAGTCAATTAACCTTGCGGATGTCACAACATTCGCTCTCTGACTTTGCTTTATCAGTTATTAGTTTTCATGAGCAAGTAATTGGCGCTCACACCTTCATCAATCGCGCCCAAACAAACACAGATATGGCTCGTGGATATACGCTGTTGTTAGAAACTCTCAACAGTTTTGCAAAGGCTCCAGTTTTACCATTTGATGCTAAAGCGATCGCAATATTTGATGAGATGAGAAGTCAGAAAGTTCGTGTATCTACAATGGACTTGAGAATTGCAGCGATCGCCATTTCTAACAACTTGGTATTACTTACCCGAAATACTGGTGACTTCAGTAAAGTTCCGAATTTAATAACCGAAGATTGGACGGTGTAATGCAGAAGAGATTCCTTAATTATTCAGCGATCTCCTAGAAATTACGACTCACAGTAATAGCGATCGGCTTTAGGAGATAGATTGTTGATGCGATCGCCTAGAAATTACGACTCACAGTAATAGCGATCGCCTTTATGTAGTTGAATGTTAATGCGATCGCCGTGTAAAAAACAGAACAAACATTTTTAAATCCAGAAGCGCAAGGTGGAGGATAATTTGTCTGGACTAAAAAAATATCGTTAAGTCATACCTATGGAATTGACCCCGATTGTCGGTTACAGCGATCTACTAGAAAGGATTTCCCAAACTTACACAGAGGGACGTATCCAAGCAGTTCAGGCTGTAAACATTCATCTCGTTGAAACATACTGGCAGGTAGGGCGGCACATTGTCGAGTTTGAGCAAAACGGTAAAATTCGAGCGGACTACGGCAAAGGACTCATCAGTAGCTTGTCTAAAGACTTGAATCTTCGGCATGGCAAAGGATTTAGTCGTAGTAACCTGATCCGTTGTCGTCAGTTTTACCTAACCTATCCAAAAAGTGCGACAGTGTCGCAGCAATTAAGCTGGTCTCATGTGGTGGAATTACTAAAAATTGAAGATCCGCTAGAGCGCAATTTTTACGAACAGCAAACTCTGCTAGAACGCTGGTCAGTCCGTGAGCTAATCCGCCAAAAGGAAAGTGCGCTATACCTACGCTTGGCGGCTAGCAAAGACAAGGAAGGTATTTTACAACTTTCTCAGCAAGGGCAAATTGTTGAGCAGCCAGCCGATCTATTGCGTGAGCCTTATGTGTTTGAGTTTCTAAAAATCCCTGAACCTTGGCAAGTATCAGAAAATCAACTTGAAACGCTTCTGTGTAATCACCTTCAGCAATTTCTATTGGAACTAGGCAAGGGATTTACTTTTGTAGGAAGGCAATACCGCGTAATGCTCAATAATAAGCATTACAAAGTAGATCTGGTTTTTTACCACCGAATTTTGCGCTGTTTTGTGTTGATCGATCTCAAGATTAATGAGGTACAACATTACGATATTGGACAGATGAATATGTATTTGGGATATTTTGCTAATGAGGAAAATATCGAAGGAGACAATCCACCAATCGGAATTATTCTCAGTCGGCAAAAGGATGAACTATTGGTAGAATATGCGACTTATCAAATGAATAGTCAGTTGTTTGTACAGAAATATCAGCTTTATTTGCCGAATCGTGAGGAGTTATGCCGAGAGATTGAGTTAACGTTAAGAGAAGTGGAGTTATGAGCCTACTTTCCCGTATGGGCAGTTACCGATCGCCCATACAACAAATCATTTGAAGTTGATTATGTTTTAACTAACAGCACTAGCGATCGCCTAAAACACTAGCGATCGCCTAGAAATCACGACTCATAATAATAGCGATCGCCTTTAGAAGATAGATTGTTAATGCGATCGCCACTATTCGCTAACCTAAACTTAAATCTTGATTTTCAATCGAAAATTGCAATTTGTATCGTATTCAATCAATTCATGCAGGAAACAAGACAACTACCTGTCAGATTAATGTTGGAAGCCTAAATTTGCCGAATAGATGCGTTACATTGCACTAACACATCTTACAAATAATTAGGGCTTACTCATTACGTGCTTATGGAGTGTAGATGTGATTACGGACAAGGATAAATTTGAAGAGCATATTAACAATCTATCGAACACATCACATCCAGCACCAGATGGGAAAAAAGAAGCAATAGTAATTTTGTCGGAGCAACCAGAAAAGCCAGCACCAAAACGCATTAAACCGATCGCATTTGTCTTAACAGGATTAGGCGTTGGCGCAGTCGTGGCGGGTATATTTGGCTATCGTTATTGGCAATATGCCTCCACCCACCAATCAACGGATAATGCCACAGTAGTTGGGCATATTCACCAAGTTAGTAGCAAAATCGCAGGAACTGTCACCCATGTTCTTGTGAGTGACAATCAGCAAGTGCAAGTTGGGCAATTATTAGTAAAGCTCGATCCTACAGACTATGAGAACAAAGTCCAGCAGGCTCAAGCCAAACTAGAAGCGTCGAAACGAACTGCAAACGCCGCTCAAGCGAATATTGACTTAGCATCTCAAACTACCAGCGGCAAGACCACTCAAGCGCAAGGAAATGTTAGCACCGCCTATGCTGCAATTGCCAACGCTCAAGCCATTATGCAAGAGGCAGAAGCGGGAGTTCCCCTTGCACAAGCACAGGTAGAACAAGTCAATGCCAGTTTGGAAAATGCTCAGATTGATTACAATCGCTATGATGCTCTGTTCAAGCAGGGTGCGATCGCTGGTCAGCAATTGGATGCAGCTAAAGCCACCTTGGATATTGCTAAGGCTCAGAAAAATTCGGCTTTTCAAACAGTGCAACAAGCTAAAGCAAGAGTTGCTCAAGCACAAGAGGGAATTGCCAGTGCTCAAGCTCGACTTGCTGCATCTGGTGGTGAATTGGAACAAGCTGCTGCTAGCGGACAGCAAACAACAGTAAATCGTAGCGAGTATGAAGCCGCCCAATCTGCGATCGCGCTTTCAGTTGCTACTCTCAAGGATGCTCAATCACAACTTTCGTACATTGATGTCTTCGCCACAAATGCGGGGCGAATTGGCAAGAAAACTGTGGAAGTAGGTAATCGTATCCAAGTGGGAGCACCACTCATGGCTGTTGTCGAGAATAATTATTGGATTGTAGCTAATTTCAAAGAGACTCAGCTAAACCGCATAAAAACAGGACAGCTCGTAGAAGTCAAACTAGATGCTTTTCCCGATCGCACTTTCATTGGTCGAGTAGATAGCATTTCTCCAGCCTCTGGTTCTCAATTCTCATTATTACCACCAGACAACGCGACAGGCAACTTCACTAAAGTTGTTCAACGTATTTCCGTAAAAATCACCTTAGATCCACAAAGTGTCAAAGGTTACGAATCACGAATTACCGCAGGCATGTCTGCGGAAGTTACGGTCGAAATCAAATAATTTTGTATGCAAACAACTGAGAACAAATCCTTATTCCCTGCATTGCGATCGCGAAACTATCGCTTGTTTTTTGCGGGACAAGGTGTGTCTTTGATTGGTACATGGATGACCCAAATCGCAACTGTATGGCTGGTTTATGACCTCACTCAATCAGCTTTTATGTTGGGAATCGTAGGATTTACGAGTCAAATCCCTAGTTTTGTTCTTGCTCCTTTTGGTGGTGCATTTGTCGATCGCTTCTCTCGCCATCAAATCTTAATCGGTACGCAAATTCTTGCCATGGGGCAATCTCTAGCCCTAGCCACCTTAGCCTTATCAGGCGCGATCCAAATTTGGCATGTCTTTGCTTTAAGCCTCTTTCAAGGCATCATCAACGCCGTAGATGCGCCAGCGCGACAGGTATTTGTATTTGAACTAGTACAGGCTGGCTGAAGTAACAAGACACTAACCACGGAACTTCCATTTAAAAGGTTTGGATAAAAGTTCATTAAAATAGTTGATAAAAGCGATAATTTTCCGACTCAAATGCTCAACAGA
>JBIKYZ010000103.1:0-16327 GCA_044354985.1 Pseudanabaena sp.
ATCTGATGGGGAAGTGTATAGATTTTCCATTCCGTGACTAATCTGTAATCAAGGAGCAAGATTCTATCTCAAACAAATCTAGTAAATTCTGAACTAATAGACAATGGAAATATTGCTAAACATGCAACACTCCATCAAGTTTCTTTTAAATAGAATATTTATGTGAATGAAAAAGAGAATGTGCAGTATCATATTAAACATTCAAGCCAAATAAATTACCTACTAATTGTCCGACAACTAAATGAATAGTGATCTAAACGACTAAAAAACTAACGAAAAATGTGCATTTGGCTTTACTTTACAAACAACTTAACAAAACGTCATATGCAACATGGAAAGACTAAAACTAACACTCTCAAATGCTGATTATCAGCAATGCCTAAAGCTTTGTCGCAAGGGGACTAGCCACATCTCGATGCTCAATCGCGCTCAAGTGTTGCTAGCTATGCACAATGGAGCCGCTATCCCAGAAATAATTAAGGTTCTAGGGATTGAAAGGACAGGATTATGGCGACTGAGATCGCAATATCTTCGATCTGGTTTAAATGACGCTTTAGCAGATCATCGCCGTAAGCGTGATGTTGCAAATACAGCCTAAATCAGCACTGTGTTGAACTTCGGTGATTGACCAAAACGGGTCTATGGTGCAAGATGCAGTCAAGCAAAGAAGCCCAATCTCTCCCAAATTGAAAAAATGAAAACATCCCCAAACGATGGGATGAGAGTTATCTATACTCCTCATCACAATGGTTCTAAATTCTTCAACAGAATTCAAGACCCGCAGGTAGCAGTCTTGACTGCCACGGTAGTCGGAATCGTTATTGCTTTCGCCTGTTCTAGAAGCATGTACCTGACTGCATTACTAGCCTTGATTGGCTTACTGTTAGCTTTTCCAAAAACTTTACTGATGCTGTATGGCAAAGTTGAGCAGCATCTGCGAAATCGCAAGTACAGTCCCGTCTTACTGCTAGGTACGGGAATCGGCTTTCTGATTGGTTTACTGTTGATTTTTACAATTGAGCCAGCCCAAGCCCAGTTTTTCAACAAAACTCAGACATGGCTAGGTGGTGCAATTCCTGGGATAGATGCATCTTTAGTTGCTCTAATCTTTAACGTGCTGCGAGCATTATTTGTGATTTATCTAGGGATTGGATTGGTGAAAGTGATCCAATCGGCTAGAAACGATGATGATTGGCAGCAATTAGCGCGTACTCCGTTGATTCTAGTAGTGACAGTGACTATGGGAGACATCCTAGCCGCAGTTATTACTGGGGTTTAGGAACCATGTCAGATGAGTACAAATTCCGTAAGGTCAATGCCATTCTGGGCGCAAGCCCGAAGATTGGTCCGTTTCCCACGGAACTGATTATTCCTTGGGCAATCATTAGCTTTACGCTGTTTATGATTTGCTACGTGTTTCTGAATATGTCATGGCTATGGGTATCAATAATCGTGGCTTGGGGAGATACGACATGGTGGATTTTAACGGGTTCTAAGCCCTATCGGTTTCTATCAAAATTTATCCCTGTACCAAGATGGACGCGAGGAGCGTATCGGTACAGGGACATGAGCAAACAGGAGCCAAAAAAATATGTCCGTCGCTAATCCAAAAGTTAATCATAAGGGCTATAAGCACTTTGAAAAAGAGCTTGCCGTCGAATGCATCCTCAAGTTTCAGCTACGAGATCGGACAGTGAGTTGTTTTGTCCTTAAACAAGGTAACTCATCCCTAGAATCATTGCAGTTCGTGTTTGGTTGGGAATCTAAAGGTATTCATACCACCCTGTCTACCGAACAAGAAACATCGATGTTTGACGCGATCCAATCGGGCTTGAAAGATATCCCTGATGGTGAAAAACTGACGGTGCATTTTGGTTCAGTTAGTTCAGATCGCGATCGCCAAAATCAACTCCAAGAACTCTACGAACAAGCGGATACGCCGCAGTTAAAGTTTCTGGTGATGGGTGAGAAGCAAAGGGTACAGGAGCTATCCAAAGCAGGACTACGCAAACCTAAATTCCTACGCCTCTATGCAACCTATACGATTCGCGGCTCGACTGCTGAGGGCAATGATGCCCTAGAAAAAGTACTAGCTTGGGTGCAGAAACTGTATCAGCAATTGGTGGGACAAGAAAAAGAAGCAGAGCAGGAGCGCCATGAGATTGCTTTTGCTAAAGCTTTTACCGATGGGTTCTTGAACTGGGAACAGATTCTCTCTAATCGGATGGGATTAGACTTACGCCCTCTAACAGATCTCGAACTATGGGAACATCTCTGGCGGCAATTTAACAGCAGTGAAGCACCACCGATTCCGCAATTGCTGGTGATGTCAGATCGTGGTGTACAGGAACAGGTGACTACGCAAGTGCATATGAAAACATTATTGCTAGAGCGTCCTGATTCAATTCCCTTTGCTGACAATGGTTTCGTGCATCTAAAGGGTGAATACATTGGCGTACTCACCTTCATGGATAAGCCAGGCGGTTGGGTATCAAAGGGGAAACAGATGCGCTATCTCTGGGAAGCGATCGCCCGTGATGCGATATCAAACACTGAAGTTTTTTGTCAGTTCACGAGGGCAAATGAAACGATTGTCAAAGCGAATATGCAGCGCGTTACCAAGCAGAGCATTGTCTCGCAGGAGCAATCCGCTTCCTTGAATAACATCAATGTCAATGCTTCGTTAAAACAGCAAAGAGCGGTCAAAGCACAGGAAGCACTCTATGAGGGCGCAATTCCGATCAACGTGGCGGTAGCGATATTAATTCGCCGTCCTAGTCCCAATGCCCTTGATGATGCTTGCCGCTATTTTTGCAGTTGCTTTCAGCGTCCTGCTTGGGTAGAACGGGAAACTGAATATGCGTGGTTGATGTGGAAGCAAACCCTACCAATTACGGTTGGTAATTTGCTAGCTCAACCCTTTCCCCGCCGTCATGTTTACCTGTCTGATGAAGCAGTTGCCTTTACGGGTTGTGTCATGCCCAGATCCGTCGATGAGACTGGGTTTGAATTGATTACCGAAGAAGGCGGTATGCCGCTATATCTGGATGTACGCAAGCATCGGAATATTGGTATTTTTGCGACAACTCGTGCGGGTAAGTCGGTATTGGTATCAGCCTTTATATCGCAAGCCCTGTGCAACAATCAGCAAATTGTTGCGCTTGATTTCCCGAAACCTGATGGTACGAGTACGTTTACGGACTACACCCGTTTTATTGGCGATATAGGTGCTTATTTTGATATCAGTAAAGAATCATCAAACCTACTGGAATTGCCAGATTTAAGAGCATTCGCCCCTGAGCAAGCGGAAGAGCGTTTGCGAGATTTCAAATCCTTTGTGGAATCAGCGCTGATGACAATGGTATTCGGAGCAAGTCAGCATGACCTGTCATCCTCGGAAAGACAACTGCGGCAATTGATTCGAGCTTTGCTAGTGCCAGTGGTCAATGCCTTTTTTGATGACGAGCAAATTAAATCCAGATACGATCGGGCGATCGCCGATGGGTTTGGGACAGAAGCATGGAGTCAGATGCCCACCCTGTCAGATTTCTTGGATTATTTTCTGCATCAAGGAAAATCAGAGATTGAGGCGGATGTGGCAAGCAGCGAACAGATCGATCAGGCTACCAATCAAATCACAATTCAACTACGGTTTTGGCTGAACTCTCGCATTGGTCAAGCGATTTCACGTCCATCAACTTTTCGCAGTGATGCGCGACTGTTGGTATTCGCGCTGCGAAACTTATCAGAAGCGGAAGATGCTGCCATACTTGCCCTATCTGCATACTCAGCAGCACTCAGACGCGCTTTATCATCACCAGCAAGTATTTTGTTTATTGATGAAGCCCCAATTCTCTTTGAATATCCGACGATCTCGGAAATGGTGGCGCGGCTCTGTGCCAATGGAGCCAAGGCAGGTATCAAAGTAATTATTTCCGCCCAAGACCCTGACACGATCGCCAGATCGCCATCAGCCTCCAAGATTCTCCAAAATCTATCAACGAGATTGATTGGCAGAATTCAACCCTCGGCAGTAGATAGCTTTGTCAGCATCCTCAAATATCCCAGAGCCGTGATTGCTCAGAATGCCGAGGAGCGTTTCTACCCCAAACGGGAATCGATTTACTCGCAATGGCTGCTAGATGATGGTGGGATTTATACCTTCGTGCGCTTCTTCCCCAGCTATATCCAGCTTGGAGTTGTGGCAAATAACCCCGACGAGCAGGAAGCACGTACCGCTTACATGGATTCTCTGAAAGATCCATACAAAGGATTAGCTGCTTTTTCGCGAGAGATGGCTAGTGCTTTGCGAGATGGGCGCAAGCTCAAATTACCTGAAGCCGTCCTTTGATTTCCAATCCTGAGTAACTTTCCTACAAAACTATGAAAATCAATCGTCAAACCTCCAAAGCGATCGCCATCAGTTTAGTTACTTGTTCGCTAATTCTGACGAGTCCCCGCGCAGCAAGTGCCATACAAGTACCAGTCCCTGCCGAACTTTCAGGATTAATCGCACAGGTTAATCAACTGATTACCTCGATTAGCTCTGGTGACTTCCTAAAAGCACAACTAGACAAGGCGCTCGGTCAATACCTACCCCAAGTCCAAGCCGCAATTACCCAATCAATCGGACAATTGGGAATTCCAGACCCTAGCAAAGCTGAAGCGGCGGTACTTGCCTCGATTAAAGGCGCATTTAACAGTGCTGGGTTAAATGGCACATTTACAAATCAAGGGATGGTTACTGCTTCAGTTACCAATACTTCTGTCCAAAATGTCTTAGGAGAAGACGGGCAAGCAAGGCTGAAGAAAACCCTCGAAGAGATGATGCTCAACGCTCAGAATGTCGGACAGCTATCGCTAAATACAACTACAGGCGCTCAAACCAATGCCGCGATCGCTAGTACTGCCCAACAAATCGCCGCCAACTCAGTCAGCTTTGCTCAGAGTGCATTTTCTAGCGCTCAACAGGTAGATCTACTATCACAGCAAGCACAAGGAGCCGTAGCCACACAGGATGTACTGAAAATTGTGGCGCAACAAAATTCGGGCAATTCGGCAATTCTCTCGAATATTGCTTCCCAGTTTGGCAACAATGCCAATCAGCTTGGTAATGTTGCCAATCAAATTGGCGTGCTATCCGACCAGAATGCTCAAGTCGCTGAACAAAATAGCCAACGCACGCAGATCGAGGCGCAGCAACTTGCTTTGCAAGTACAACAAACTCAGCAGGGTGCAACCTCCCTGCTCAATCTTGACCAGATTAATACCGCCCTCAAAGGAGATCGCCAAGAGCGGGTGATGGAACGCAACTCTACGATTCAACAACGGATGCCCTATACCTTCCTACGCTAAAGAGATTAACCATGCTGATTGCTCAAGTTATTGTCAACAATTCAGAGGAGGTATCACTAGCCGTGCAGGGAGCATGGCAAGATACGTGGGAACTGGCTTTCAATGGCACTCTCTACAAAGCTCTTACCAATCTCGGACTCATTATTGCCGTAGCCTCTTTGCTGCTATGGACGATCCAATTTACCAAGAACCTGATTGATGACCAGAGTTATCGACAATTCGGTGAATTAATCTGGCCGATCATCGTAATTGTGCTGCTCACCAATGGTGGTCAAAACCTGATTGGGCTAACCAATGGGATGCGGACAGTAATCAACAATGCCAATAACTCGGTGTTGGGTGCGATTACCTCAACTGCCAAATTAGAGAAGACCCTATCCGCCCTAGCCGATTTCTCTGTCGCCCAAGAGCAAATAATTGCCTATCGCCAGCAATGCAATAGCATCACTAAAAATACGGAAATGCAAGCTTGCTTGCAAGAGGTGAATACCAAAGCTCAAGCATTGCTGAGCGGATATGAGACAAACTACGGGGCGGTGGCTGCGGCTTTGATTGGCAAGTTAAAAAAACAAATCGACAAGGCAAGCGAAAACCCACTGGAAGCAGTTACGAATCTGTTCCCCGGCACGATCATTGCCCGCTCGATTATGTTGGCAGCGATCGAGACTTTTATGATCGCGATGCAGTCCGCTTTTCAGGCGCTGATTGAAGTCGGGTTTCTGCTCACAGGTTTACTCGGTCCCCTTGCTGTCGGTGCTTCATTACTACCGATTGGCGCAAAGCCACTCTATGCATGGATGACAGGATTCTGGTCATTGGGCATGGCAAAGCTAAGTTTGAACATCATTACAGGACTTGCCGCCACAGCGATCGCTGCTTCCGCGCAACTGGATACGCTCTCGATCGCGATTACCCTTGGACTGCTTGCACCAATTCTTGCCTTAGCCCTATCGGCTGGTGGCGGTATGGCGATCTTTAGCGCCATTCTTTCGGCAGCAAGTGCGGCGGCTTCGGCTGGTTTAAATATCGGGCTACGAATTTCTAAGTAGGTAATCAAAATGAATTCATATACAGAAAACAAAACAGATGAAACTGCTGCTTTGCATAGTTTTATTCCTGCGCCATCCTCTCCCAGTAAAACCAAAACTCCTAAAGATGTACTGGTCGTCTCCATCTTGTTTGGCATATTGGGCTTATCGGCACTCAATAGCTTGGGACTAATCGCCCTGACGGGGGCATATCTTTCCCTTGCCTCCCAGAAACCACCAACATTAGTGCAGCTAGTTGGCGGTAAAGCGATTACAGCGATCGCGATGGAAAACAAAGCGAGATCTCCTGAAATTGTGAAGCAGTTTGTGACTCAGCAATTGCTTTCCCTGATGACATGGACAGGTGAATTGCCCTCAGATGCTCAGAATGGTAAACCCGTTCTCGATCCTGGTGTGGAAGTTACCTCTGCCCAAGGGCTGAAAAAGAAAATCACCACAATTGCTTGGCAAGCAAGTTTCGGCTTTTCCGAAGACTTCCGCAAAGGTTTACTCTCATCGATCGCGGAACTAACACCGACAGAAGTATTTTCAGGTGGGAGCAAAGTGATTTTAGTGCCTCAGAGCATTACCGCACCTGAAGAGATTGAAAAGGGGAAATGGAAAGTCAACCTCGTGGCAAATCTGGTTACTTTTAGTCCCAGCAATCAAGTTGGTGAATCGGTTCCCTTTAACAAAGAAATCTTCATTCAGGCGATCGATGTCCCGAATCTCAAAGCTGATGCTTCGCCCTTGGAGCAAGCCATTTTCAAAGTTAGAGCCTCTGGTTTAGAAATCTATGCCATGCGTGACCTTGCCAGAACCGATCTGAAATAAGGCTCTCTCGTTTTCTCGATATTGGATTAAATATGTGACAGGAGTTGCCATGATTACGGAAATTGCCGAACAGCCATTAGCCACTGAAAAAGCTAATGTAAAAGCTGATGAAATTGACTTTGCCTATTTAACAGGTTTTCAGCCTGATCTACCGCCTGATACTGGTGGTGAAACCAACGATGTTGATGAAGATGACGATCTCGATCCAGAGGAGCATCGCACTATACGGGGACTGATTAGTAGTCCTTTTTCTAAAATTGCTTTAGTCGGCGGCGCGGGCTTATTTGGCTTTTTGCTAGTTGGGCTATTCATGAATAGTGTCATGTCATCCAATGCCAAGCCCTTAGATGCAAAATCTGGTGGCAAAGATGCGAATGCTGTTGTCGCCTCCACCCTCGATCCTAAAGATGCAGAAATCGCGAAGTTCAAGACCGATTTGGCTTTGGGCAGTCAGCTTTCCACAGGTAAATCGAAAACATTGCGTCCAGCGGTTTTACCGAAGTCAGACTCTAAACTCGATGCCAAAGATAAAGACAAGCCAGAAACAAATACGACAAAATCTAGCGATCGCACTCTTGAGTCACCTGTAGTAGTCAGTAACCTCTCAGCGCCGCCATTGGCAAGTGCGCCCATCTATCCTGTACGACAAATCATGTCGCCAGTCGAACCGATGATGATGCCCTCGCGCATTTTTGCAGCCAGTCCACCTGCGGAAGTCAAAAATCCTGCCAAAGAATGGCAGAGATTGGCAAGCATTGGTAGTTACGGCAATCTGGCGGCTCCCAGCGAAATGCCGAAAGCGATCGTGCCTAATCCTGTGATCGCTAGTAATGTCAGTACCCAAAGTCTTGTGATTGAGAAACCGCGCTCAGATTCCTTAACCAGTTATCTCGCCCAATCCGAAAAGTCACTTCAGGCTACCAGTGCCAATACTTTGCTAGTGGGGACTACGGCAAGAGCATCATTGAAAACAGCTTTGGTATTCTCCACCGATGGTAGTCGCGTGATTGGCTCTGCCCCTGGACTAATACCGAAATTTATTGTCACGCTCCAAGAAGCGATTTCAACGGCGGATGGGAAAGTTGCCATTCCTGCAAATGCTTCTCTCATTGTGGTTGCGCGTCCCTTAGATGCTAAATCAGGATTATCGGAATTGGATGTGGTTGGAATTGTGATCAATGGTCGAGAGCTTACGCCGCCTGCCAATTCGATTACGATTCGTGGTGCGGAGGGTGCGCCGTTGATTGCGGACAAGTATTTCGATCGTGGTTCGGAGATTAGCGGTATGGACGTAGGCACTTTTCTGACCTCCGCCCTTGCTGAAGTCGGCAAACTCACCAACAGTCCGACTAGTACCAGCAGCATATCTACGCTTGGCGGTAGTTCTACGGTTAATACTGCACCACCACCGAATTATATTGGGGCGGCGCTCAGTGGTGGCTTTGGCATTCTCTCGGAAACTTTGAATCGTCGTAGTCAACAGGCGCTCGAAGAAATCAAAACCCGTCCTAACGTCTTCTTTATCCCCGCAGGTAAAGAACTACAGGTATTTGTGAATCAGTCTGTGACTTTCTAATTAACTTCTATCAGTTGTTGAGTTCTATGGTTATGAGTTTTTTACCATGTCAGAAATATTCCATCGCAGGATTAATCGCTTTTCTAGTCTTGTCATTGCCCGCAATCGCTCAGGCAAATCCGATATTTCCTGCTAAGCGTCAGGTCGGAGTCAGTCAAGCGATGGGTGTGAGTGGTGTGACCTCAGTAGTCAGTCTATCGCCGATGCAGTCTTTGAATATCAGCTTCATCAAAACGGGCGAGATTATCAAAAAAGTCTGGCTGGGTAACCCTTCTAAAGTGGTGATGGACTATGACAGTCCTCTCTGTAGAGACGGTGCAAAGGATAGCAATTGCGGCGCAACCGTAATTAATCTGCGGCAACTTGCCCAGCCAATTGATTTGGAGATGAACTTACCAAGTGCCGCAAGGGGAAATCTCACATCCCTAACCGTGATTACCACAGGCGCAGGTGGGGGAAGAAATCTATACCAATTTCAATTAGTGCTGAACGAACCGACACCCGCCTACAGCATTTTAGAAGTTGTGCCTGATGCCCAAATCCCTCGCCTTACACCGCTTAAACCCGCGCTCCTAAATCGATCTAACAAAACCTCCTTGGATTTTTAATATGTTTCGACATATCTTGTCACTGACAGCTTTAGCAATTCCCCTTGTGGAGATCGCTGTTCTTAATCCCCATATCACTTACGCGCAATCTTTGCCCAAGGTCGCTCAAAACACTGGGAATGTGCAATCTCCACAGATTCCAGATTTCACGAAAATTAGTTTAGAAAACTTGCCACAGATTCAAGTCACCCCTCAGCTCCGTCAACAACTATCGCAGCTACTTTCACCATCGGCTCTGAATAATCTCACAGTTGGGAGTCTGGTTAGTCCAGATCGATATCTGACTGTGGGTTCGTTTCAGTCGATGGGTTTAGAGCAGATGAGTTTGCAGGCGATCGCTGATAAATCGGGTGTGGCGATCAGTAATGTCAGTCTTGGACAACTCGGCGATCTCGCTTCACAACTGACGATTACTAGTTTGTTGAGATCGCTGCCTGAACTCAGTAACCAACCCTTGAGCCAAGTCAAACCAATTCTCGATCTGGCTCTACAACAGACTGGAGTTGCCAACCTTGCAAGTCTGGGCCCTGAACTTACGGTCGGGCAGTTAGTCAATGCTTTTCCCGAATTTGGCAATAGCTCCTTGAGCAGTCTTGGTTCGCAGCTTAATACCTACAGCCTTGATACAATTCCAGGCTTTGCCCAATTGCCCCTTGCCAATATTGAGGGCGCTTCGAGTGTACTCCTATCGAATTTGAATGCTGTGGGTTTGGGCAAACTCAGCCTTTCGCAATTTCCCAATGCACCCACATTGTTACCCAATGTCCATTTTGGCATTGTCGATATTGCCCTTGGCACTAAAGAGAAAAATCGAGTCAATCCAATCAGTGGTGGGATGACTGCATCAGGGTTTCAAGCAGTAGCCTGTGATGATTCCTATGCAGAATGTCCGCATATAGAAGTGACCGACTTTTTAGGTGGTTACTATACGGGCAAACAATGGATGACGGCAGCTCAGCAAGTTCCTGATGGTTATGGATTTTTAGGTGGTCTGTTTGGCAATCGCGGACCGGCTGGCAATCATCCGTTTGGTGATGCATTTCGGGTAACGATTGAGTCCTTGGATGAAGCTTCAGGCACGGTCACGCTTGGATTACGGTTTCGTTGGTGTCAACGCGGCTGGTTTGTGGACTTAGGTTGTACTCCCTACATTACGCCGCCCTTGCCATTTCTAGTGCTACGCGAAAAGAATACGATTCCTTACGTCGTTCCCAGTAACGCCACTGCCAACCTGTCGCTCTCGACTACTAAAAACAAAAGCAAATAGTCATGCATATTTTGAAATTATTAAATTGGCAAAAGCATCTGTTGTTATTGGCGATCGCGATCTTAGCAACCTGTGTCAGTCCATCCGTTTTTGCTCAATCATCAACTGTTGATAGCGCTGCTCCTGTAGAGCAGAAAAAGTCTAACTCCACAGGATTACCACCCGAAATTGCTTTCATTACCAGTCAGCTATTTACGCCTACGGGTGGAATTATTGCGGCTTGTATTGTCGGCATGGTTTTACTGGGTCGGACAGGCGGTAGTAGCAAAAATAAATTGGCTCACGCTCATTGGGTTGGTGGAACAGAGATCGCGGCGGCGCGAAAAAAAGCGAAGGAGCAAATTAACCGTCGCGAACGCAATAAGCTAACTTTGTTTGTGGTTAAGCCTAAATTAGTTTTTCCTGCTGAACTAATCTCCAGCCCAGGCGTGGCGACACCCAATCACGAAAAGCCAATTGAGGGCGAAAAGCCTAAAGTCATTCAGGTGTCAAAAACAGATCGGACAATTTGGCTACCCGATGCTAATCGCGGCATTGCCGTGCTAGGTGGCACTGGTTCTGGTAAAACCTATGGAGTGATCGATCCTGCGATTCGGAGTGCGATCGATCAAGGATTTCCGATTATTCTCTACGACTACAAATATGCGGAGCAGTCCTCGCGGATTGCGGGAATTGCGGCGGATGCGGGATACAAGGTCAGCATCTTTGCCCCTAGTTTTCCTGAGAGCGGGATCTGTAATCCCCTTGACTTTATTCGCGATGCGACGGATGTGGATATGGCAAGACAGGTGGCGATCGTCCTCAATCGCAACTTTAAATCAGGAGGCAAAGGTAATGAAGATCCTTTCTTTACCAATAGTGGCGATCAACTGATTCAAGCCGTGCTGTTACTAGCCAAGACAACGCCTTATCCCGATATTATTTTCTGTGCCAAAGCATTAGGCGCGAATAATCTTCCTGCCAGAGTCCAAAATGCGAATCTACCGACTTGGGTAGAAACCAGTTTTGGACAGTTGATTTCGATGGCTGACTCTGAGAAAACGGTCGCCTCGGTAATCTCGACAGCGAGCATTCTCTTCAGTCGTTTCATGTCTCCCGATATTCTCAGCGTATTTTGTGGCAAGACCACGATTCCGATGAACTTGAAAGGTAAACACCTGCTGGTAATCGGCATGAAGCGCGAAAAGCAAGATGTGGTTGCCCCGCTCTTAGCGACTGTCCTACACATGATCGTCACTCGCAATGTCACCAGCAAACGCGAAGATCCTCTCCTTGTGGCGATCGATGAGTTGCCGACACTCTATTTACCGAGCCTTGTCCAATGGCTGAATGTTCACCGTGAAGATGGACTTTCCTGTATGTTGGGTTTCCAAAACCTTGTCCAGTTAGAAGAAACCTATGGCAAAGAGGTGTCTAGGGCAATTTTCGGTGGTTGTGCCACTAAAGCAATTTTCAATCCCCTCGAACCTGAATCAGCAAAGATTTTTTCGGACTATCTCGGCGATGAACATCTTAAATACAAGTCAAAATCGCGGAGTTCAGGCGGTGGTAAGACTAGCACCAGTACATCGGATCAGGAAAGAACTCGTAAACTATTTGCACCAGAGGATTTTCTCAAACTACCGCAAGGTAACTGTATTCTCATTTCCCCTGGTTATAGCTCCAATAAAGAAGCGAATGTCCCCCGTCGCTGCAATATCAAGATTCCTAAAGTTGATGCGGATCGGGCGGAAAACAGTAAATCCAGATGGGAGGCTCTGAAAGTCGAACTAGAACAGGAAGGACATCAAATCCCGATTACCGACGCGGCGATCTTGGCTCGTAAGGATTACTTTCTAGATAATTTTCCTTTACCTGCGAAAGATGCTCCTGCAACACCCAAGTCTGTTCCTGCTTGGGCTGAAGGTTTATAGGAGTAAATCATGGTCTTTATTCAATCATCAGAAGCATCACAAGCAAATTCCCAACAACTAGCGATCGCTCAAACTACGATTGAGGCTTTAGCGGAGTTGCTGAAACTGTTGCTAGCCAAGAAAGAGGATGAACAGCAAAAAGGAGAAGGGGGTAAACAAGAAGCTGAGGCAAAACCAGATGGCTTCAGTGATGCGGAGTGGGACAAGGTTGCTAAGGAATGGGATCAGGACATCATGGATGATTGGTGGCGCAGATATCAGGCTGCACCCGATCTTTCCAATACTCCTAACCCTGAGACAGACGCTAGTATTGTCATCGCCAATCCACGCAATCGCGATAAAGATGAACCTGATTTTGCGATGTTGCCGAACTCGCCAATTAAGCCATCGCCTTTATCTGGTAGCGATCGCCATCCTCTTCCGCAATCATCACAGCCACCGATGCCAATTTTGGCTAAGAAAAACTACATCGATGTTGAGTCACGCGAGATTACTACTAAACAGGAACAATCAGACTCGCTCAGTCGCGATACCGATGGTGATGGCATAAAAGATGTAGATGAGATCCGCATGGGGTTAAACCCTCGAAGTAGGGATACGGATGGCGATGGTGTAAGCGATCTTGATGAGTTGGGGCGTTCAAATCCTTTATTGTTTGATGATTTTCGGCAACAGGTAATGGCGGCTGTCTCGGTGGCTCTAGTTAGCAAGTTGGGGGTTGATGGTAAGTATGAAGCTGAAGCCTATAGGATTCAGTCTCAAGATAATGTCTATGCGATCGCCGATCAAGGTGGCAGTGAAATCGCTAAGTTTGAGTTAGCCAACAATCGCGCTGTTTTCAGTGCAGACTACACCACGCTCGACCAGCAAATCGACTTTACACAGACTGCTGTGCAGACCACCAATATCGATCTGGCTGACTTAACCCAAAAGCAGGGTTATCCCACCGCGATCGCCAAGATGGGAGATCTGTCTCCTGCTGGCTCTAGAGCAGTTGTCGTTGTCGATAATTTTCTCAGCCAGACGGGAAGAGAGACTTTTAAGGGTGAGAACTATATCTTGCAAAGGAATGAAGACGGCGACATTGCGATCGCAAACGATAGGGGGGAAAACATTCTGCGGACTGACAAAGGGCAAATCACTGCTCAGTCAATGACTCCAGAGGATTTGGCTAGTTTCAAGCAGATTTTTCAACGCATGGGGCAACCTGCCTCGGTTGCCGATAAATTGCCGCGCTTGAAAGTAGAGCCTATTAAACCCCAGCTAGAGCGCTAGGAAAACACGATGATTACCGCTAATCCTGATGTTAATATCGCCCAGTTTGTGACGGCTTTTAATCAGCTTGTCGATATTCACATGGTCAACATTTTAGCGATCGCTGAACGAGAGAACTATCCAATTACTTTGACAGATTTTATGACGGAAGATAAAGACGATGTATTCGATGAAGAATGGGATCTGGCTTATGCACCAAGCAGTAATCCCGATTCCGATAGTAATGAAGCTCAATTGGTGAGTGTTGCTATTCAAGAGCAGAATCAGATTAATTATGCAGCCCAGATTCAATCGATCGCTCTGTCGATGTTTGATGGATTAGCTAAACTGGGTAAAGACAAAACCGAAAATAAACGCGATGGTGCTGAACAGGAAATTTCGCAAACTTCCACTGATAAAGCAACTAATGATGAGCGTGACCTCAAGCTGGCGCGTGATTGTCGAGAATTGCTGCAAGTTCAAGGTAAAGAAGATGGCAATAATCTTATCTTTGAGCGTCCTGATGGTAAGGGGAATTACAAGTTCAGTCTCGAAAAGGACTCGGATACGATGACTTTAAAGGCAAAAGATCGCCCTGTTAATCCGATTCTAGTGGAGTCGCAGGGGAAAATCATTGAATCTAATGTCACTGACAGAGATGCTGCCAATATCAGTAGGGCTGTAGCCATGTTGAATGCACAGCAAACCAAACCTATTGAAAATCAGAAATAGTTCCATTTAGCGATAAAGTTTACACAGGTACAAAAATATGAAAAAGCTATTACTCGTTGAATCTCCATCCAAGTGCAAAACTATCCAAGCAATCCTTGGTAGTGAATGGCAAGTAGAAGCTTCCTTTGGTCACTTTACGGAACTAGCTAAAGATGGTGAAGATAGCTTGGGCTTTACGATGCATTCAGATACCAACAAAATTGAATGTCGTTACCAATTGACCGAAGGTAAGGGTCAACAGGTAGTCACCAAATTACGGGCTGCTGTAAAGAATGCTTCAGAAGTGGTGCTGGCTACCGATGGCGATCGCGAGGGTGAGGGGATTGCTTGGCATTTACAACAGCAACTCCATCTCCGTAATCCCAAACGTGCTGTCTATAACCAGATTACGCCCACGGCAGTTAAAGCGGCGATCGCTAATGCTCATCAGTTAGATTTGAACTTGATTTCCGCACAGCGAGCGAGACAATGTTTGGATCGGTTGATTGGGTTCAAGGTTTCGCCGCTTGTGCGTCGTACAAGTGGCGGTAGCTCGGCTGGTCGGGTGCAGTCGGTAGCTTTGCATATTGTCTGTCAGCGTGAACGGGAGATTACTGCTTTTGTTCCGATTACTTACTGGTCGGTATGGACGGAATATGCGGAAGGCTTCACGGCTTTCTATGCGGGTAGTAGTGAGATTGAGCCTGTGCTTGACGATCAGGATGTCACCGATGATGCGGCGGAAGTGAATGCAGAATCTACGGTGGAGTCAAAACGAGTATTGTCGGAAGCGGAAGCTACAAGAATTATTCAATTAGCCCGTAATCATCCCCATGTCGTTCGCGAAGCTACGGGTGTCACTGCTCAAAAATCGCCATTGCCGCCTTTCATCACCAGTTCGCTCCAGCAAGCTGCCTCAGTGAGATTAGGGCTATCGCCTGAAGAGACGATGAAGGTAGCTCAAGAATTGTTTGAGGGTGTCGATTTGCCGAACGGACGTAAGGGTTTGATTACCTATCACCGCACTGATAGCACTAGCTTAGCGCCTGAGTTTTGTGCTGAGGTGAAGGAATGGCTATCGAAACATGATCCTGATAACGTCCCTAAGAAAACTACTCGTCATCGCGAACAGGCGAATGCTCAATCCGCCCATGAAGCGATTCGTCCTACCTATTTGAGTATTACCCCGAAAACCGTTAGAGACCACCTCAGTGCGAAACAGCATCAACTCTATGAGTTAATCTGGCGTAGAGCCGTTGCTTCTCAATGTGCGAATGCTTTGATTCAGAAAAGTCGGGTGATTATTCAGGCTGGTTCGACGCTCTGGCAGACTAGGGGTAGTATTCTCACCTTTGCGGGTTATACGCGCTATTGGAATGATCTGAGTAAGGATAAACATATTCCTGCTTTAACAAGCGGTCAGACCTTGGCTTTGGCGAATGCGGGTTTCACGCAGAAACAAACTCAACCTCCTGCTAGGTATAGCGAGGCGAAGTTGGTACAGGTACTAGAGCGTCAGGGTGTTGGTAGACCGAGTACGTTTGCAGCGATCGTCAAGACGCTTAAGGATCGGAACTATGTGTTGCTCAAGGGTAAGGTTCTCGAACCTTCGGCTTTGGGAATGTCTACGGATGATGTGTTGCATAAAACTTTCCCCGATCTGCTCAGAGCCGATTTTACCGCAGGGATGGAGACGACTTTAGATGAAATCTCGGTGGGTAAGTTGGAGTGGCAAAGCTATTTGATTGGTTGGCATCAGTCCTATTTTCAGCCGATGCTGG
>JBIKYZ010000104.1:0-16277 GCA_044354985.1 Pseudanabaena sp.
CCGCGATTGTAAGTAAATCAAATCTTTCAGATACGGGAAGAGAGCGACTAGCATGGAGGGCTTTCATCCGAATACCCATATCATCTATAGCTAGTTGCTCTCTCAAGGTTTCAAACTGAATTTCTGATGTTTCGCTCACAAGAAAATCTCGCAATTAATACGCTAACGTTTCTAGTGTCTCACGTAAGTAGCTTCGTACGAGATCATCAAGAACGCTTTCTTGTACTGCGACAACATCTTTGGGATCGCCTTTGGGGTCACCGTTTCGAGAACGCTGCCATTTGTCAAATCCTGAACTGGTTGCGATCGCTTGTTTGAGGTGACTCCAGACTTTAGGATCTTTAGCAGCTTCATGTAAAGGGAGATCCAAGTCAGTCGCTGTTGAGGATAAGTTCATAGACATTTCCTAAGCTTGTATAGAGATTACAGGGGTAAAGATAATATCGCGATTAGATAAGAACAAACTAAACTAAAGCGCATAATTAGCTCAATAATATCAATCCTATCATTTCAATAAGTAAGCCATAGATTTAAAATTAAATGTATATCTATAGATAGAAATCAATAATTTAAATCATTATGACTACTTCAAACCCTTTTGTTGACCCAAATATTGCATCACAGGCTACAGAATTAACTCCAAGCTATGCAATATCCATTGTAATTGTGTTGGCAGGATTGCCACTTATATTGGTTCAACCGATTGCTGCGGGGATAGTTTCTATTTTTGGATTGTTTTTAGTTTATCAAACAGCTACGATTCGATTAGTATTTACCGCAACAGATTTAGATGTTTATCGATCACAAGAAAAATTCCGTACTTTCCCTTATCAAGAGTGGCAAGATTGGAAAGTATTTTGGTTTGGGTTTCCGATTTTATTTTATTTCAAAGAAGTAAAAAGCATTCATTTCTTGCCAGTTTTATTTGATCCACAAATGCTCAAAACTTGTTTGGAAAAATATATTCCTTTAAAAAAACCTTAGTAAAATCCAGAGAATAGGAGTGATGCTTCGCGTCATTCCTATTCTCTATAAGGAATTTATGAACTACTTTGTGGGTATTGACTTTGGGACTTCGGGAGTAAGGGCGATCGCAATTAATCTAAATGGCGAAATCTTGGCGACCTCTCGTACTGAATATGACATTCGTGATTACAAAACATGGCAATCAGCTCTTTATGAAGTAATTGCTAGTTTGCCTAAAAAAATTAGACTAGCCACGAACAAAATAGTTATTGATGGCACTTCGGCAACGGTTTTAATTTGCGATCGCGATGGGAAAGCGATCGGGGCTCCAATGATCTATAGCGATGCTTGCAGTCAAGAAGTTTTAGAACACGTGAAAAAAATTGCACCGCCGCAACATTCAGTCGCTAGCGCAACTTCGAGCTTTGCCAAATTAGTTTTATTTCTTGAGAATGAAGGACGCAGTCCTTCATTCTCAAATTTGTATTTGCTACATCAAGCTGATTGGCTGGGTTATTTGCTGCATGGCAGATTGGGGATGAGTGATTATCACAACGCTTTAAAATTAGGTTACGATCCCAATCTTTTAGACTATCCTGACTGGCTAAAAGATTGGACATTACAAAATCCTAAAGTAATTGTGCCTGAAGTATTTGCGCCTAGTAAAACTATAGGAATAATTCAGGAAGCGATCGCCTTAAAATTAAATTTGCCTCTCGGTTGTGAGATCGGAGCAGGAACGACTGATAGTAATGCTGCTTTTTTAGCCAGTGTTGGGACGGCGAAACCAGCGACCGGGACAGCGGTCACTTCGCTTGGTTCGACAATGGTGCTGAAAGTCTTGAGCGATCGCCCGATCAATGATTCGCGTTATGGGATCTATAGCCATCGGTTTGAGCATTCAGATTGTGGATGTTTATGGTTAGTTGGTGGAGCCTCAAATGTTGGTGGTGCGGTGTTGCGACAATTTTTTACAGATCAGCAGTTACAAGAGTTGAGTGACCGTATTGATCCGATTATTTCTAGCTCGCTAGACTATTACCCCCTGCCCAAAAAAGGCGATCGCTTTCCGATTAATGATCTCAATCTCTTACCAAGATTAAAACCTCGTCCTGACGATCCCGTGGAGTTTTTGCATGGACTGTTAGAAAGTATGGCAAGAATTGAGGCAGAGGGTTATAAACTTTTGCAAGCCTTGGGAGCTTCGCCAATTCAGCAAATTTATACCGCAGGCGGTGGAGCAAAAAATCAGACATGGACAAAAATACGCGATCATTATTTACAGATCCCAATGCAACAAGCTATTCAAACCGAAGCGGCTTTTGGTGCTGCATTATTAGCAAAATCAATTTAGGGGTTTTCAGCACCTGCGGTGCTGAAAACCCCTAAATTGGTTTCATAATAGGTAACTATGCATAATTAAATATAAAATCCCAAAAACTGTACCGCCCGCGCAGCGGGCGGTACAGTTTTTGGTTCTAGTTTTTTTATTGTGCCAAGGTATTTAGATTAGGCGTAGCCGTAACCCACAAAAATAGAGCTTATGATTACTCCACTCAAGCGCAAAAATTTTGATGAGCTTATTCCTGCCGTACCCACCTCAGAGCAGTATCAATACTATTGGGGCAATGGACAGAGTGTATTTCGTCGTATAGCTATTTCGATCGCTTGTGTGATTGTGTTCACAATTCTCTATAACCGTGTCCACGAAAATAATCCCAGCAGTTTTGCCGCCTTAATCATGTTTGTATGTGCAGCATTGGGCGGACTGTATTGGATGTTAGAGCCAATTGCCCTAGCAAGCTTTCGGAATGCCAAGTTGCGTCGTTTTGCCTACTGCGGATTTTGGCAGGCTGAAGTGTTGGATGTGTATGTCTCTCAAGAAGTGCTAGCTCGTGCTGAAAAAGTAGACTCGCGAGGGCTCATGGATGTTAGCTATGACGCAGAAAGTTTTTTAAATATTGAGCTTGGAGATGACACAGAGTTTGTAACAACTTTGCGATTACCGATGAAGCGAGAACTTAAACGGATTAGACCTGAGCAAACAGTGTATATGTTGCTATTTTCTAATGATCGCCGTTTTGGGCGGGTTAGTCGGATCACCTCCGATGCTTATATTCCTCAATACAATCTGTGGGTTGGAGATTATCCTTATTTGCGTCGGGATACTTTTGTGGATCTGACTAAGTACATGGTCAAGCGATCGCAAAAAATAGCTAAGTGAATAGACAAACTTTGTTTGTTTATTCACTTGGAATAGCGATCCCAAAGCTTAAGAAACTTGGAATATGTGCGCTAGGTCACTGCTAGTCATGGGACTATCTCTTAATCTGGGATCATTAACTAGCTAAGCTAGCAGCTACTAACAAGTTTTAAAAAATATGTTTAATATTCAATCACGTAAAATCAACTCGAATCACCTAGAAAATCAGCTTAATCAACTAACTTGTATTTATCGCAACGAAAGCGAAATAATGCAAATTATTCGTATAGATCAAGCTAAATCAGCTTTTTTTGAGAAAGTCGTCTTACCAAATCAATGTATTCAATTCTCTACTTCTGCTGATGCTTTGTTAGAAGTGTGTGAAGGCGTAATGTCAGGTTCAATTCAGAGTGATACGATTCCTTGCTATCAATTAGCGATCGCTAAAGATCTAGATATGAAACAAAATATTACAATTAATAAAGAATCACATAGAAGTTCTCAAGATGCATTTGCTGTAGCTGCTTAATCTTAATCGTATAAAAACCAGAAAGTAGAAGGGGGTGCTTTGCGCCCCCTTCTACTTTCTGGTTTTTAAAATTCATCGCGTCCCAAAAAAACTACAATAAAAGCTAATAGAAATCGACAAAAATCAAAACGAATTAAGACTGTGACATATAAAGTTGGACTTCTCGGATTAGGAACAGTTGGCACAGGTGTTGCCAAAATTCTCCAAGACCCTGCGGGTCGCCATCCCCTGCTACCTAATATCGAAATTTCTCGCGTGGGTGTGCGATCGCTAGCCAAGCAGCGTGATGTGGAGATTGATCCCAATATTGTCACAGATGATTTGGAATCTATCGTTAATGATCCTGCGATCGATATTGTGGTTGAAGTTATTGGAGGAATCGAGCCAGCCAAGAGTTTGATACTAAAGGCGATCGACCATGGCAAGCACATTGTCACCGCAAACAAAGCCGTAATCGCTAGATATGGTAATGAGATTTTTTCCGCAGCCAAACAAAAAGGCGTATATGTAATGCTGGAAGCGGCTGCTTGTGGCGGTATTCCTGTAATCCAAGCGCTTAAACAAAGTCTTGGCGGTAATCGCATTAGCGAACTAACAGGAATCGTTAATGGCACAACCAATTACATTTTGAGTCGCATGTATTTTGAGGGTGCTGATTTTGATAAAACCCTCGCGGAAGCACAACAGTTAGGCTATGCCGAAGCCGACCCTACGGCGGATGTCGATGGCTATGATGCGGCGGACAAGATGGCAATTTTAGCGAGTCTTGCCTTTGGCGATCGCATCAAACTTGAAGATATTTATCGTGAAGGTATCCGCTCAATTACTAGTGCTGATATTGGCTATGCCAAAGAGTTAGGTTTTACAATTAAACTCTTAGGCATTGCACGACGTACTGATAGCAATACTGGCGGCAAAGATGACAGCAATCTGGAAATCAGGGTACATCCGACACTAATTCCAGTCCAACATCCGCTTGCAAATATTCATGGTGTAACCAACGCGGTGCGTATTGAGGGAGATCCCATCGGTGAAGTTGTATTCTCTGGTCCCGGTGCAGGTGCAGGCGCAACTGCTAGCGCCGTAGTCGCAGATATTATTAATGTTGTCGCAGCACTAAAATCTATGCCCAATAACGTCAATCAATTGATGGGCTGTTCCCACGAGCATTACGCTAAAATTGCCCCCATTGAAAATACCGTAACTCAGTTTTATGCGCGATTGCTAACCCATGATAAGCCAGGGGTAATTGGCGATCTTGGCACTGCTTTTGGTAAGCACTGCGTCAGCTTGAATGCGATTTTGCAAAAAAATACGATCCATGATGGACTTGCTGAAATCGTGGTAGTAACCCAAAGGGTGAGTGAGTATAACTTCCAGCAAGCGATCTCATCAATTCGTGATTTACCAACTTTACACAGTATTCCTACCGTGCTCCGAGTTTTGTAAGTAATTGTACTTATTAAAAACAAATGGAGCAAAATGGGAAGAATCGCAAAGCGATTCTTCCCATTTTGCTCAGTCTCATACCAAAACTTTGCCTATGATCGATCGCCCCATATAGTTGCTATTTCTCGATTGAGATGCGATCGCACTATCTTTTGCTAGCCATTCTAAGCTTGGCTCAAAAAGAGTTGATAGTTTTGGTGGAGCAAGTCCCAAGATTTTAGCTGGGTTAACACTAAGGGCTTGCCAAAGCTCACTAGCGGTTAATAATCCTGTAATCACTAAGTTTTGCCAGAGAACGGGAAGGGCAAACTCTAACCCGATTGCACCTACGGGCGCAACTTCAAAAGGCACAACTTTTTCTTCATAAGCGCAGGGAGTATGGTCGATCGCAATACTATCAATTACTCCTGATTTAATACCTGCAATCAACGCTAGGCGATCGCCTTCGCTGCCGAGAGGAGGGCTCAAGCGAAGGTTGGGATCATAGGTAGCTAAATCGCGATCGCAGTGACAAAGGTGTAACCAAGTTGCACTTGCAGTTACAGGCAATCCATCATTTTTGGCTTGATAAATTAGTTCTACACTCTGCGCTGTGGAGAGACGCATGAAATGAGCGGGGGCTTTGGTGAGGCGGACTAACTCAATTAAAGCGGCAAGGGCTGTAGTTTCAGCTGCGGCGGGATAGCCAGTCATGCCATATTGTAGCGACCATTTGCCTTCCCGAATTACGCCAGTACCTGTGAGGTCAGGGTTTTGAGGAAATAGGGCAATATGTTTCCCCAGTGGTTTGATATATTCCATAGCGCGTCGAACCAGCAGTAAATTGGAGATCGGTTTGCTATCGGTAAAACCAATTACGGATTCGGCTAGCTCGGCAATATCAGTTAGTTGCTTCCCTTCCAACCCCTTAGTAATTGCTCCCCAAGGTTGCAGAATGTTTCCATGTTTTTGCTGTACATTGCGCCAAAACTCTAGAGCGGCAATATCATCGATCGCAGGTTGGGTATTGGGCAAAATGCCAATCGTGGCAAATCCGCCATTTTTAGCTGCTTGTACTAACTCAGATATCGTTTCTTTTGATTCATGCCCTGGCTCGCTACTTGTGCTGTAGAGATCAATCAGCCCAGTTCCTAAAACAACACCTGAACGCTGATCAATATTTGTTTCCTGAGGAATTTGGGATTGATCAAAGTTAAGGTGGATTTGGCGATCGCTATCAACAAAAACATCGGCAAAGGGTTCCGCTATGTTTGACGATGAATCCGCACTAAGAATGCGTACTTGTTTAAATAAGACTGGATAGATAATGGAATTTTCTGAAGACATGTTTGACAAGGAAAAAGAAAAAAGGAAAAAGAAAAAAAAGAAATAATTGCTTTTTTCCTTTTTCCTTTTTCCTTTTTACTTTACAACGGTTTTACTGAACAATATTTAGCGATCGCTGATTTTGATAATAGCTGCGCCATTGCCATTTGCCTTGTGGATCTACAGTAGGCGTAAACACACGCACATCAAGCGAATTTAAGCCAATTTCTTTAACAATAATTTCGGGGTAGCGATCGCCATTGATTTCTTGAATACCGTATAGAGCATAACTGCTCACACTATCGTTGATGTAGGAAAGTGCTCTAGTGTGGTTCAAAATTGGCTCTGATGTCCAATCACCGTTTGGCGATTTCCTTAACATTACTAACATGCTGTACTCTTGACGCTCAAGAGCGGATCGAGATAGAAAATCTTTCCACACTTGGGGATCAAATCCCGCTGGACGAATTGGATTGTCGAGACGTAAACCTGCAATGATTTCAGGTTGATTGTCGCTGTCGATATCCACACATATTAACGATGCGATCGCGACTTGCGTGATTGCGGATTGAGTTGCACCGAGTTTTAGAAATAAGTTACGTGATTTATCTAAAACAAGGGGTTGAATTTTGTTGGGGCAGTTAAAAAAGTAGGTGCGATCGCTTGCCGTATTTATGCGATCGCTAGCCACAATTGTTAAATTGGGCTGACGCAAAATTGTAGGATCAAAGCTTTTGGGTGGCTGATTTTTCTCACTGTTGGTTGGTGCTTGCACTTTAAAACTTGCGATCGCCCCAAAAGCGTCAGAGCCACGCACTGCGGTCACTTGAAACATACCCAGAGGCTTGCCAAACTGTACTAATGAAAAGCTACTGCCAATAGGGATCGATTGAATTACCCGATCTAAACTGCCGAACTGTTCCACCAAATCTGAAGGGACAATTCCCTCGATCGTCTTACCATCGGGAGAAGATTGGATAAACAAGAAAATAGGGACAGGTGTTTTATCCGCTTCAGGCTTTTTGTCATTATTGGGACTAACGCAAGCATTGAGACCAATAGCAATTCCTAAAAGTATGAGAGATGTAGATATAGAGTAATGAATTTTGTTTTTGAATTGTCTAAATGGCATGGTATGCAAGCAGTCTAGAGGTATCTGTCTCAAAAATATAAGTGTATGCAAAGCATACACTTATATTTTATTGGGATTTATTCTATTTGGATTCCATCACTTCTGCTAGACGTTCGACAGCTAATGTCAGACGCTCTTGGGGATCGGGCTTGACTTCTTCAGCCGCAGCTTCTTCACGAATTTCTTTGCGCTTCATCGCCTCAAAAGAACGAATGAGTAAGAAAATCACAAAAGCGATGACGAGAAAATTAATCACTGATGCAAGAAATACACCATATTTAATTCCATTGATTTGCAATAGAGCAAGATCCTCCACTTTAGCAGCCTTGAGGGCTGGATTCAGGAGTAGAGGTGTAATGATGTCCTCGATCAAGGAAGTGACAATTTTGCCAAAAGCACCGCCGATGACTACTGCAACAGCTAAATCGATCACATTACCATTCATGATGATAAATGCTCGGAAGTCTTGCATAAAACCTCCTGCTGCACGTCTACCATTTTGTAAAGCCATAAAGTATCTCTCCTCAAACTAAGTATGATTTTAATGAGCAGCATTTTTTGCCGACTATTACCTAAAGTGCTTTGCGCTCAAACCCGAACCAATAAATTTTAAAAGCGATGTCTTGCAACACCGTATTTGAAATTTATTGTGGCTTGCCTGATCGTAAATGGCTATAAATAATACAGATTTTAATTATCAGGCTTTTGATCGCGTTTTACCGATCGCGATTCGTTACGTTCAGAAAAAATCTTTAACGATGGTAAGGCGATCGCTTGATGACGATATAAGCGATACATCAAATACATACAGAGCGCAAAATAGCCAGAACTTAAGGTTGCTTTCATTAGTTCGGCGGTAACTTGTAAAGCTTCACCCTCCGTTGGTACGCCACCCATTGCCCCATAGGCGATCGCCCAAGTCAGCATTAAGGCGATCGCTACTTGGCTAACATCGCGGACTTTACGGCTGCTGCGTTGTCGCACCAAAGCGATCACCGATGGGATCAACCCAAATACTGGCATTAAACAAAAAAACATTTCAATTCGTTCTTTGGTCGAATCACGAGATATTTGGTCGGGAGCTTCGATTTTGCGATCGCGCTTAGAATAACGGCTCATAACTTTACCTTTGCTTCTGTGACGATGTTATACCAATTCACAAAAGTGTGACGATACTTCTGTGAATTAAAATCTAAATCCTGCAAGGGGTTTAAAGACACAAAATGGCGTAGCCATTTTGTGTCTTGAGATTAGCGCTTTGTTTGCTAATTAAAACCAGAACCAAAAAGTGTGCCGCCCGCTGCAAGGGCGGCACACTTTTTGGTTCTGGTTTTATTACTTATTTGTGCGCTCACCAATTATTATTGACGAGCACCCTACTTACTCGATCTATTTCAAAGGGAGAAAGTCTTTATTTCTATGGATGCTGCAACTATTCAAACTTTTATTGCAACTAACTTAAATCTGCTTGCTGGAGCAGCATTCAAAGTTGTTGCCGCGATAATTCTCTGGTTTATTGGGCGCAAACTGATCGACTTTTCGATCTCCATTACCTCCAGTACACTAAAAAAACAACGTATTGATACAACACTGATCAGCTATTTAACTTCTAGCCTTTCGGTGTTATTAAACATCATTCTAGTTGTAGCTATTCTTGGATACTTTGGTGTTGAAACAACCTCCTTTGCGGCTCTTTTAGCAGCTGCTGGTATAGCGATCGGTGCAGCATGGAGCGGCTTATTGGCTAACTTCGCCGCTGGGGTATTCCTGATTGTCTTGCGTCCATTTCAAGTTGGCGATTTTATCTCTGCTGGGGGCATCACAGGCACGGTTGTAGAAATTGGCTTATTTGTAACAACCATCGATACACCTGACAATGTGCGTACATTTGTTGGCAACAACAAACTTTTCTCTGACAATATCCAAAACTTTTCTACAAATCCCTACCGTCGAGTAGACCTTCAAGCGCAATTGGATCATTCTGTCAACTCCAATGAAGCAGTGCGAGTTCTCCAAGAAAGGATTCGCAATATTCCCAATGTGGTTAGCAATCCTGCACCTGTAATTGAAATTATCGACTTCACTCCCATGGCCCCAGTGCTTGCTGTACGTCCTTTCTGCAACAATGCTCACTATTGGCAAGTCTACTTTGACACCAATCGAGTTATTCGCGAAAGCTTTAGTGAATCAGGATTCCCTGTTCCTCAACAACACTTCCAAATTCGTCAATCTTAAATCCCAAAAGCCTCGCTAAACGAGGCTTTTGGGTAATCACTCTATTCCCGAATTATGCAGCCAACTAAATTTCCATCGATTATTACGCCTTCGCAAAAAGTCCGTGTCATTGCTCCTAGTGGTGCATTACGTGAAAGGGAACGCTTTGAACAAGGTCTAAAAATCTGGCGCGATCGCGGTTATGAATTGACCATACCTGAAGATCTTAGTCGGCCTTGGGGCTATTTAGCAGGGACTGACGAGCAGCGCTGTCAGCAATTTGTGGAGGCTTGGAACGATCCTGACTGTGTAGCGATCGCCTGTGCGCGGGGAGGCTATGGCTCAATGCGTCTCCTCGAAAAACTTGATTGGCAAGAACTTAGCGATCGCCCTAAATGGCTAATTGGCTTTTCTGATATTACGGCTTTACTCTGGGGATTGGCAAAACATAAGGGGATTGGTGGTTTACATGCACCAGTGATCACCACATTAGGCAAGGAACCAGAGCGATCGCAACAGCAATTATTTGATTGGGTGGAAGGAAAAGTTGATGCGATCGCATTATCAGGGGAAGGATGGGGCAATGGTCAAGCTACAGGTGTTCTCTTACCTGCAAACTTAACTCTCGCGACGCATATTATCGGTACGGGTATTTGTCCTGATCTAGAGAATGTAATTTTAGCGATCGAGGATGTATCCGAAGCTCCTTACCGAGTCGATCGCATGTTAACCCATTGGCGTTGGTCGGGACATTTGCAAAAATTAAAAGGGATTGCGATCGGTCGTTTTAGTCAATCGGAAGTTTCTACTCCTAGTTTTACAATGGAAGAAGTATGGCGCGATCGGCTAACTGATTTAGGAATTCCGATTGTGATGCATTTGCCCTTTGGGCATGATGGCGAAAATGCGCCCTTACCCGTTGGTTGTATCGCTAAAATTGATGCCGACAATGGGTCTTTATCTTTCTTGCGATCGCATTAACCCCGCACTCACGCCCTTCACTCAAGTGCGGGCTAAAAGCTAAAACCCGTTGAAACGGGGTAAATTTCTCTAGTCGGTTTCAACCGACTTTAGCTTTTAGCCAAGAACTTGAGTTCTTGGTCTATTTACGCTTTGTACGCAGATCATAGAGCCGTTAATTTTTCCGTCCATGTTTGCAGAAATGGCATCGCAGTCGCCAGAGTCAAATCATATTTAAGTGGCGTAATCGTCACATAGTTATCTCGAATCGCTTGAATATCAGTATCTGCTTCCGCTTCTTCTTCAACTACTACACCAGATAACCAGTAGTATGTCTTCCCACGCGGATCGACGCGCTTCTCAAATAGATCCTTATAACGACGAATCCCTAAACGAGTTACTACAGCTCCGCAAATATCTGCTTCGGGAATTGCGGGGATATTTACATTCAGTAGAATTGCTTCTTCGAGAGGATAAGCGGCGATCATCTTGACTAATTTTTTAGCAAAATTGGCAGCAGCACTAAAGTCTGGATGTGTGAAACTAGCCAAGCTAAAGGCAATACTTGGCACACCTTCTAACACTCCTTCCATCGCTGCTGATACTGTACCAGAGTACAAAACATCGGTTCCCAAATTTGCGCCACGATTGATTCCTGACAATACTAGATCTGGGCGATCGCTTAATAAGGCATCAAGGGCTAATTTCACTGTATCCGAAGGTGTACCCGAACACGCCCAAGCTTCAATTCCCGCAGGATAAACACCAGAAATTTGATCAACACGCAAAGGCTCTTGCAAAGTTAGGGCATGTCCTGTTGCCGATCGCTCACGATCTGGACAGACAACCGTAATCCGATGCTCAGTGTCACTAAGTGCTTCGGCTAGCGCCCGTACCCCTGCTGCATAAATGCCATCGTCATTACTAATAAGAATATTCATTTTCAAGTATGAAATTTACAGCAATTTGTAATTAAAATAACCAAGAGTTTTGTTAAAAGTGCTGCCTAGCAGCACTTTTAACAAAACTCTTGGTTTTGGCTTCAACGCAAAGCGCTATAAGCCCCCCAATACTATAAAGGCTCGCACCGCGAGCCTTTATAGTATTAATCGAGGGTAATCACCCATGAGCCAATATATTCAGGTACGGGGACATCAAATCGCATGACTCTGCCATCAAACTGATAGAAACCGCTAAAGTCGGGATTTCGCACGTTGGATAGGACGGCTCGCAGTGCAGTTTTGGATGGAATTGCTTCTTTGGGAATTATGGTAATGCGGCGAGTTTCTTTATCCCAAGTTGCCGATTCAATCTCCAAATCTTTGCCTCCACGGCATTGATCAGTGACACGCAGTTTCATGTCACTAGTATCAAAGCTGCCGTTGAAATGGCTCGGATAGGTAATGATCACTTCAGAAATTTTAAACTTCTGTGGCTTTACTTCTAAATAATAACGATCATTACGACCACTGCTGCCATTGTCAAGACAATAGTCAAGTGCACTATCTTTGATTCCGCCAAAAATAATAAATCCTGGATTGGGTTGGGCGCGAACTAATGATGGCGAAACCACAGCACAAGCTACAGCTAGACAGGAAACAATACCCAGTTTTTTGATCATTTGGATCTTCATAAATCTCACAAGACAATACTATTATGCTACGCGCTGATCATTCTGACGAAATTTGATAGCAAATGTATCCCGTCATTGGATGATTTTTCGGGATGAAATTGTACAGCCATCACATTATCCTTGGCGATCGCTACTGTAACTGTTTGGCTGCCATGGGTTGTCGTCGCTGCCGTCACTGAGCTATCAACGGGTGCAGTGTAATAGGAATGCACAAAATACATCCAAGGACTAGCGCCCAAGTCTTGCCAAAGCGGACAATTACTTTGCCTTAGTTCTAGCTGGTTCCAGCCCATATGCGGGATTGTCAAATTAGGCTCATGACTAAATCGCTTGACTTGACCTTTGATGATTCCTAAGCCTGCTTCTTGCCCCTCTTCACTGCTTTCAAATAGGATTTGCATCCCTAAGCAAATTCCTAAAAATGGCTTGCCCGATGAGATCGCGTCATGTATTGGCTGTTCTAGCTTGTTGGCTCGTAATTTTTGCATCGCAGGATCAAATGATCCTACCCCTGGTAAAACAATAGCATCGGCATCAGCCAACTCTTGCGGATTATTGGTGACAATTGGGGTTGCGCCTGCCATCTCTAGACCTTTGCAGGCTGAGTGTAGGTTGCCCATGTCGTAGTCGATCACTGCCACAACTGGCATGATGTTACTCCTGTTTAATAGTCTTGCAATGGGGAACTTTAAACCCCTTTATCCTTTCTAAAGCGATTATAATGGCTGAAGTCCTGAAAAATACATCATGAGGTTTAGGATGGCTGACAGGCGAATTGTTAATCATGTTCTATTAGTGCTAAGTATTGGCGCGATCGCTCCCTTAGCGATCGCTAAGCAAACTGTTGCCGAGGAGAAAATCACTATCCCTCAAGCACCAGTTGAGCCGAGCCTCTGGTGGAAAACTCAGCGATTACAGCAAGGTTGGGTGGAAAACATTGAGATCGATGCAGAATCAAGGCAAGCGATCGTCACGATTAATACAACTAGATGGTCTGCTTCTGATTATTTGCAGCGTTTTAGTTTTCTATTTAAGCTAGGTACTGAAGCTCAAAAGCAAAACTTTAATGTGCTGTTACATAATCGTCGAGATCAGAAGATTGCTGAGTACAGCACCATTGAGGAGCGTTGGCGGATTGATCCTAAATCTTTAGGTGCTGAGCCTTTTCGAGTAAATTCCCCAGAAATTTTTCAGCAACAGTTTTAATACAAATTGGATTTACGCAAAAGGACGAAATGTAGGGGCAATTCATGAATTGCCCCTACGATAAAATGCGGGTTTTAAGACATTTTTGCGTAAGTCCTAACAAACATAGAAAATCACTACAATTTTCTATAATTACTTGTGCAAAATAAATTAGCAAAGCCCTTAAAGTTTTGCCCTGCTGGGCGCAACTTTAAGGGCTTTGCGTATGGTTACTTACAGCGCAAAGCACTGTAACTTTCAAAATATCCTAGCCATTTTAAGAATTACTGTAATAGGTTTAGACTCTCTACAAAACTCTGGCTGTAATATATACAAGAAGGCAGATTAGGATACTTCAATCAATTATGGCTAGTAGCGATCGCTTTCTCCCAATTCAAGGCTATCAACTAGAGCAGCAAATTTATGCTGGTAGCAGAACAATTGTCTATCGAGGCATATGTATTGCGGATAGTCAGCCTGTCGTGCTGAAAATATTGAGAAGCGATCGCCCCACACATCAAGATTTGCTACGGTTGCGAAATCATTACACGATCGCCAAGAACCTCAACTCCCAAGGCATAGTTAAACCTATTGGCTTAGAAAACTATGGTAATGGCTACGTCTTAGTCATGCCTGATGAGGGATATATCGCTCTTTCAGATTACATTTCAGGTCATCCTCTCAATCTGACCGAAGTTTTAGCGATCGCGATCCAACTGGCAACAATTTTGGATGATCTCTACTGTCAGTGTGTGATCCACAAAGATCTTAACCCCAGCAATATTCTGATTGAACCGATTACGAAACAGATTCAGTTAACTGATTTTGGACTAGCGACATTACTGCCCCACCAGACGCAGATGCTAATTAGTACAAATACTTTAGAAGGTACACTCGCTTACATGGCTCCCTGCCAAACAGGACGGATGAATCGGGGGATCGACTATCGCTGTGACTTTTATGCTCTAGGCGTAACTTTGTTTGAGCTATTGACAGGAGAATTGCCATTTAAGTCAGACGATCCCTTAGAAATAGTGCATTGTCATCTTGCTAAGCCAGCACCATTTGCAAGCGAATTGAAACCAGAGATCCCAAAGGCGATCGCCCAAATTGTCTTTAAGCTAATGGCAAAAAATGCCGAGGATCGTTACCAGAGCGCATTGGGCTTAAAGCACGATCTCGAAGTTTGTCTGAATCAGCTTAACCAAACAGGAAGCATTACTGAGTTTGCAATTGGCACAAGGGATCTTAGCGATCGCTTCACGATCTCCGAAAAACTCTATGGACGCGAAGCCGAAGTAGCGATTCTCTTAGCCACCTTTGAGCGAGTTTCCCAAGGTAACGCTGAACTAATGCTAGTAGCGGGATTATCAGGTATCGGCAAAACCGTCGTCATTAATGAAGTCCATAAACCCATAGTCCAGAAACATGGTTACTTCATCAAAGGTAAATTTGATCAATACAATCGCAATATCCCTTTCTCAGCTTTTGTCCAAGCTTTTCGCAACTTGATCGGACAACTGATGAGTGAAAGTGATACTCAACTCAATGTATGGAAAACCAAAATCCTTGATGCAGTGGGAGAGAACGGGCAAGTCATCGTTGAGGTGATCCCAGAGCTAGAAGGAATTATTGGCAGTCAACCTAATGTTATTGAACTTTCTGGTAATGCGGCTCAAAATCGCTTCAACTTACTACAGCAAAAATTCATTCAAGTTTTCGCCACATCCGAGCATCCCCTTGTGATGTTTTTGGACGACCTACAATGGGCTGATTCGTCTTCATTAAGGTTAATGCAACTGTTAATGCAAGACACAAAACAACTATTGATGTTAGGAGCCTATCGAGATAACGAAGTGTCGCCAGTTCATCCATTGATGATGACAATATCAGAAATGATCAAGACTGGCTTAACGGTGAACACAATTACCCTACAAGCATTGAGCCAAGCAGATATACATCAATGGATTTCCGACACCTTGATTTGCGACTTGCCCAGCGCTTTACCTTTGACAGAATTGGTGTATCAAAAGACCGCAGGAAATCCCTTTTTCTCGGTGCAGTTGCTTAAGGCTCTGTATGAAGAAAAGAGCATTACCTTTAATTGGGCTTTGCAAAATTTGCATTGCGATATCGCAAAAGCCAGACTGACTCATGCTGATGATGTGGTTGAATTTATGGCAAGCCAATTACAGAAGTTGCCTTTAGATACTCAGGATGTCCTCAAGGTGGCTGCTTGTATTGGCGCACAGTTTGATTTACAGACCCTAGCGATCGCCTCGCAACAGTCTCAAGAAAGTGCAGCACAAGCCCTATGGCAAGCATTACAAGAAGGTTTTATCATTCCCACAACGGAAGCCTATAAGCTCTTTACGCAGACTGATGCGAATGTTGATGCGCCAACTGATGCGACTGCAACTTATAAGTTTCTGCACGATCACGTTCAACAAGCTTCATATAATCTAATTGCTGAGCATGACAAGTCAAGGTTTCACTTAAAAATTGGGCGATTACTACTTCAGCAAACTACTGAAGAAGATCGAGATCTCCAACTTTTTGTGTTGACAAGTCAGTTTAATCACTCATGTTACGCAGAAGCCTAAAAAGGTTTCAGAGACTGCCATTCCAAGTGAGATTGCTGCAAAGCCTTGATATATAATTTGGATTTGAGAGCGAAGTGATTGAGCTTAGAATTAAGTTT
>JBIKYZ010000337.1:0-4967 GCA_044354985.1 Pseudanabaena sp.
GCTATTAATGCTATTACTGATGAGGATGCTCTTAATTGGTTTCATCATTGTGGCATCTGCTTTGAGCCTTTTCGGTAGGTTCTTTTGTGGCGGGTTTGATCGGTATTTGCTGTAAATGGTTTCTAAAGTAGGAACTAAGTTTTTTAGTAATATCTGGAAAAAAATAATGGCTCAACTTATATTGATTCGTCATGGACAAAGCCTTTGGAATGCGCTCAATAAATTTACAGGCTGGGTAGATGTTCCTCTCAGCGAACGGGGGCGTGCCGAGGCAACGATCGCATCTTGTCGGCTCAGTGATTATCGAGTCAATGTCTGTTTTACGAGTAGATTAATTAGGGCGATCGAAACAGCGATGATCTGTCTGACTGAACGCGATGACATTTGTGGTGGCAAAATTCCGATTATTAAGCATGAAAAGTCTGACCAAGTTTGGCATGGTTGGAATAGCTATGATGGAAACCCAGACGAAGAACTTCCTATTTTTACCAATGAAGCTCTCAATGAGCGATTTTATGGTGATTTACAGGGCTTAAACAAAGCGGATACTGCTAAGAAATATGGTAGTGAACAGGTCTATGAGTGGCGGAGATCTTACAGTGTCCGACCACCAGGGGGAGAAAGCTTAGAAGATACCCAAAAGCGAGTAAATGCTTATTTCAGAAGCCGTATTCTGCCCCATCTTCTCCAAGGCGACAACGTCCTGATTACTGCCCATGGGAATTCCCTAAGATCGATCATGATGATGTTAGATCACCTCAGTCCATCAGAAGTGACAGCGCTAGAATTAGCGACAGGTGTACCAATTGCCTATGAGCTTGATACTTCTGGAGAGGTGATCAGCAAAAAAATCTTAAACGATTAGAGCGTGTTTGAGAAGTTTTGCTTTAGCCCCCCTAGCCCCCCAATTCTGGGGGGAACAAGATTAAAGCCCCCCAGAATTGGGGAATTAGGGGGCAAAAACATTGGCTTTAGCTAAAAAAATTGTGTATATTGACTTCTCAAACATGCTCTTAGCGATCGCTCTGGCTTCGTATCATAGGCGATCGTTTTTTCTAAAAACTGACATCTTCGTAAAGATCGTCAAATTTCCCTTCAAAGTTGATGCTCGATAATTGGAATGTATCTTGCTCTCCAGAATATGACTTTAACACCCATAATCCCTCTTCATTGCGGCGAAAGCAGTCAAGGCGCTGGCGTTTGGTGCTAACTAGAATGTACTCTTCTAGAGTTTCTATTTGTTGATAATCAGCAAATTTATCGCCGCGATCAAATCCCTCCGTAGATTTGGATAGAACTTCGATAATTAGTTTTGGGAATCGCTTATGATTTGGAGTTTGGGCATCACTAGGATCGCAAGTCACCATCACATCTGGGTAATAAAAGCGATTTAATGAATCGATTCTGGCTTTCATGTCAGACATATAAACACGACAACTAGAGCCGCGCAAATGATTGCGGATTACAAAAGCCATGTTTAATGCGATCGTAACGTGAGGATCGTTTGCGCCAGCCATTGCGTAAACATACCCATCGATATATTCATGTTTAATTGCACTTTTTTCCTCCATTTCGAGATATTCGTCTGGAGTCACGTAATCAATTTTTGGTATTGCAATCATGGCTTACCTACTGAGCAATTTAGATTAAGCTAGTTCTTATTGTATATCTGATTTTACGTGGATGGAATTCCTGCAATCATATAAGTTTGGGCTGGCGAGGGGGCGCAGCCCCCACAGAACCTAAATTATACTAGTACACAAAAGTGTGATCACACTTTTGTGTACTAGTATAATAAGCGATCGCTAAAGTCTAGTGACCACCACCAGAGACATCTGAGACTCTAGCTTTCTTAAAGAACAAAACTGCCACTCCGCTCAATAGCAAAGCAAAGCCAATAAAGTAGAAACAATCATTAAAAGCCATCACATAGGACTCGCGACTCACTGTACTTGCGATCGCCTGAAAAGCTTGAGACTGTGCTGTATTAAAATCTGTACCCTTACTCACAAACAACTGCGTCAAAGTATCCACTCGTTGCTGCGTTTCAGGATTATACAAAGAGATCGCATCACCCAAACGATTGGAGTGAAACTTTTCGCGCTGCGTTAACAAAGTTGCCAAAGCCGCAATTCCAAACGAGCCGCCCAAATTACGCATCATGTTAAATAAACCACTAGCCGAACCCGCTTGTGACTTTGCTAAACCAGCAGTAGCGACAGCCGATAGAGGAACCATAATTAGCGGTTGCCCCATCGCTCTAACTAACTGCGACCAGCGCAACTGCTCGATGCCACTGAGATTGGTGAGGTCAGAATTCATAAAACAGCTAATTGAGAACACAATTACGCCTAAACCAATTACCAAACGACTATCCACTAGCTGAATTAATTTTGGTACAAAAGGAATCAAAAACAATTGCGGAATCCCAGCCCACATTAATACTTCGCCAATTTGCAGAGCATTATATTTCTGGATTTGGACGAGATATAGAGGCAAAAGATAAATAGAGCCATATAAACCTATTCCCAATGAGATGTTAACGATACTTGCCAAACCAAAATTGCGATCGCGTAATAATCGTAAATTAATAAATGGCTGTTTGCGTGTTAATTCGATCCAGAAAAATAGTGATAGAAATATAGCTGCGATCGCGCCGAGGGTGATAATCAATGACGAGCTAAACCAATCTTTGCGCGAACCTTCCTCTAAAACTACCTGTAAGGATGCCAAGCCGATCGCCATCGAAATAATTCCCCACCAGTCACCTTGCTTTAGCAATTCTGGCTTTGGTGGTTGCTGCTTGATCCCGTACCAAACTCCTGCAAGTAGTAACAGCCCTGGAATGACATTTAAATAGAAAATATAGTGCCAGCTATAATTATCCGTCAGCCATCCGCCCAAGGTGGGACCAATTGAAGGCGCAAAGGTGGCGGTAATGCCAAATAATGCCATACCTATAGGCTGTTTTGAGGGTGGGAGAGTAACTAGCATATTTGTAAAAGCCATCGGGATTAAAATCCCTCCTGTAGCTCCTTGCAGAGCCCGAAAGACAATCATCGATGACAAGTCCCAAGCGGATGCACAACAGATCGAAAAGAATATAAATAAGGCGGCGTTAACTAAGATGTAGCGGCGAATCGAGAATACCTGTGATAACCAGCCCGTCAATGGAATCACGACAATCTCAGCGACAAGATAGGCTGTGGAAATCCAAGACCCTTCTTCTAAGGTTGCTCCTAATGCGGCTTGGATATCTTGGAGAGAGGAGTTGGTAATTTGAATATCCAATACTGCCATGAATGCGCCCAGCATACTTGCTGCAACTCCTATCCAGATTCTTAAAGGTACATAATCTGGGGGAAGTGTAGAATTTGGGCGCTGGTTTCTGATAGCACTAATATTCGGCAAGGTTTTGACTCTATAGTCTTACTGTTAACCTACCTTGACCGACTAACACTTGATTTGCTGCATGAATTGATTGATTACGATATAAGTTGTAATCTTTGCGATCGCCGTAGATGACATGTAATACCAATTCACAAAAGTGTGACAACACTTCTGTATTTCTAAAATTTGACATCTTCATAGAGATCGACAAATTTCCCTTCAAAGTTGATACTTGACAACTGAAAATTTTCTTGAGTATTAGAATATGACTCTAAAAACCAGCGTCCATCTTCTTTCCGAAAACAATCGATGCGCTGACGTTTTGTGTTAACTAGAACATATTCTTCGAGACTCTCTATTTGTTGATAATCAGTAAACTTATCACCGCGATCAAATCCTTCGGTAGACTTTGATAGAACTTCGATAATTAGTTTAGGAAATCTTTTTTGATTTTGTGATTGGGTATCTCTAGGATCGCAAGTTACCATGACATCTGGATAATAAAAACGATTTAATGAATCGACTCTCGCTTTCATGTCAGACATATAGACTCGACAATTTGTGCCGCGCAAATGGTTGCGGATTGCAAAAGCCATGTTTAAGGCGATCGTGACATGAGGATCGTTTGCGCCAGCCATTGCATAAACATATCCATCGATATATTCATGTTTAATTTCGCTTGTTTCCTCCATTTCGAGATATTCGTCTGGAGTTATGTAGTTAAACCTTGGTGTGGCAATCATAATTTACCTCATGAGATGGGAGGGAGTATCGAAGTTAACGCGATCGCAAAATCAGGAAATGCTAAAAGAGAGGCTTGGTTTGGCTCAGTAAGAATAAGATGCTCGGTGTAACCTGTCGGCGTTGGTTTACGAAAGATATGCAGTTGACGTTTTTGGGGAGCCAGAACCCAGTAGTCGGCGATACCAGCCTTGGCATAGAGTTTATCTTTGATTTCACAATCCTGTTTTAGTGTGGAGTCGGCAACTTCTACGACAAGATAAATTTGCTCAGGACGAGGATGTTGTTCAACATAATCTAAAACTGTCCCTTGGGCGATCGCTAAATCTGGTTCTGGTTCTGAGAAATCATCTAAGTGAACAGGGTCTTGGGTGCGAACTAATGCCGAATTACCGAGGCGATCGCGCAAAACATTGGCAAGTAAATGTAATGAGGTGACATGGGGAGTTCCTTTGGCAGCCATCAGGGTGATTTGTCCAGTAATTAGTTCTGTGCGATCGCCACTGAGAAGCCCCAACTCACTCATGCGATGATAATCCTGTACTGTCCAACGCTTGAGATTTGCTGGCTCTATGGTGATGACTGTTTGGGGGATGTTTGCAAGAGTCATGATCTTAGACAGTCAGTAATATTTGACATCTCTTATTTTATACCTTGAGTTAGCGGCGATCATCATACATTTCTTGTGGTTTTCATTTGGGTTTATTAGGTACTCACCTTACGCAGATAGAAAATCCAGAGATTTGATTTAGATAAAAGAGTCTGAGAATGTATACTGAAACAAAGTTTGAACGTAATTGCTTCATCGAAACTAAACCAAGAGTAGCACATAGGAA
>JBIKYZ010000338.1:0-4946 GCA_044354985.1 Pseudanabaena sp.
ATTTTGGCGATCTCCTGCACATGTTCTTGTAATTTCTCGGCTTGTTCTGGTGTCATGCTTTTACTGGCCTCTAAATTATTCTATTTTCCCTCCTTTCTCTCGCTTTTTGCAAAAGTGACATGCTCCCCTACCTTTTGATTTAAATGGATATAGTCCCAATTTACTGGTAAAAGTATCCGAAAATCAGGGATTTATTGTTGAGGTAAAAGATGTTGCAACAAACTTGCCCATTTCTCATTATCGAGAGCTTGCAAAAAATGTTGCTGAGCATGATGGCTGGCGATTTTTGCTGATCACTGGGGAAGATGCAACACCGATCGCGGAAGAAGATATTGCAGATCAAAAACTTACGCGATCGCAGATCTTGCATCGCAAAGAACGGATCGCCAAATTAATCTCGATTGGAGAACATGAGGCTGCCTTTCTATCGCTGTGGATATTTGCCGAGATCTTGATGCGAAGACATGCAAGACATACATTAATTTCTATTGATCGCTTACCAACGATTTTGATGATTCACCATCTTCACGAACAGTTAGGCATTTCTGAGCATCAGTTTGAAACAGTAATCGCCTTAAACGAGATTAGAAATCGCGTCGCTCATGGATTTCCTGTGAAGTCGATAAATCTCAATGATGCGATCGAAAGACTCCTAAATTTAGTTGACGAATTCATTGCCATGCAAGCATAAAGAAAAGGGCGTGCCTTGCACGCCCTTTTCTTTATGCATTAGCTAGTCCTTGCTGGCGAGCTACTGCATGAACTGCGGCGGCAACAGCATGGGAAACGCGGGGATCAAATACAGAAGGAATAATAAAATCAGGCGCAAGATCGCTGCTGCTGACTAAAGAAGCGATCGCTTGGGCAGCCCCTAGATTCATTTGGGTCGTGATTTTATGCACCCGAGCATCGAGCGCACCACGGAAGATCCCTGGAAAAGCCAATACATTATTGATTTGGTTGGCATAGTCACTACGACCTGTAGCAATTACTGCAACATCATTTTCTACTAGTTCTGGTTGAATTTCGGGATTAGGATTTGCCATTGCAAAGACAATCGGCGCAGGAGCCATACTCCTTACCATTTCAGGTGTAAGCGCTCCTTTGACACTTAGCCCAACAAACATATCGGCTCCTTTGATTACATCTGCGAGAGAGCCAGACATGTCACTGGCAAACTCTAGCTTTTCAGTTGTGAGGTCAGGGCGATCTTTGCTAATACAGCCTTGGGAGTCGCACATTGTAATTCGCTTCACACCTGCTTCACGAAGGAGGCGAGCGACTGCAATTCCCGAAGCACCTGCACCATTCATAACAATACGGACAGTATCAATCGGTTTGCTGACAACTTTGAGGGCATTAATCGTCGCGGCAACGACAACAACAGCTGTGCCATGTTGGTCATCGTGATAAACAGGAATGTCTAATTCTTCTTTGAGACGTTTTTCGATTTCAAAACAGCGTGGGGCACTAATATCTTCGAGATTTATGCCACCGAAGGTTGGTGAAATTCGTTTAACAGTTTCCACGATTTCATCGACATCTTTAGTATTCAGACAAATCGGGAATGCATCTAGTCCCGCAAATTGTTTGAAGAGCATGGCTTTACCTTCCATGACAGGCATTGCAGCTTCAGGACCAATATCCCCAAGCCCCAAAACAGCCGTACCATCAGTCACTACAGCAATCGTGTTGCATTTGATCGTGTAGTCATAAACTTTGCGCTTGTCTTCTGCGATCGCCATACATACGCGCCCCACCCCAGGGGTATAGACCATCGCGAGGTCATCCTGTCCTTTGACAGCAACTTTCGCTTCGAGATGGATTTTGCCACCCTTATGAACTTGGAAAGTGCGATCGTAAACTTCAAGAACGCGAATTTCGGGGACTGCCTTCACAACGGCAATCAATTTGTCCATATGCTCAGTGCTGTAAGCATTTACCGTAATATCGCGCACTGAAATTTTGCGAGTCTGTTGGATGAGGTCAATCTGTCCTAGATTCCCTCCCGCTTCAGCTAGAACGCCAATGACTGAAGATAGCATTCCTGCGCGGTTGAGGAGTTGCACGCGGATGGTTAAGCTAAAGCTGGGATTAGGTGTTAGTTGTTGCATCGTGAGGAGTAATTAATTGCATAGAGTCAGGCAAAGCCCGACTCTATGCAATGTTACCTGATTGTTTGTTTGTGTTGCGTTACAAATCACACATCCATAAAGAAAATGGTGCTTAGTAACACTTTCTTTATGATTCGACTAACTGACGGGCAATGTACCAAGTGAGAATACCCGTCGCGATCGCGATCGCACTTAGCGCAAAAATCACCTTCTGCAATCCAAAATAGGATTCGGCAATCCCTGCTACTGATAAAGGCAAACTGAGGGCTATATTCACGGCATTATTTTGTAACCCAAAGACCTTACCGCGCATATCTTCAGGTGTTTCTTCTTGAATCACTGTCTGCATAGGAATTACGCATAATCCCGCAAAAATCCCTGTACCCGCGATCGCGATTAGCCCTAAACCAAAGCGATCGCTAAAAATTGCCAACATCCCCAAAAATGCTGACATCCCAAGAGAACCAATTAGAGAAAGCATTTGACGACTACAGCGATCGCCTAGTTTTGCGACAATTCCTGCACCGATCGCCATCCCCAAACTCGCTACTGCTAATAAAAATCCAAACTGCTCCGATTTTATTTCGGGCATGACTTCGGCTAAACGTACTGCTAGTACAGTCAGCGCCGCAATAATCGAAAAAGTACAAATTAATTGAATTAGTGCCGAAAGGGAAGTCTTTTTCTGCTTGAGATATTGCAAACCATCTTTGATGTCATTCCACAGATGAAAACTATCACGATGCAAGTCTTCTTTAGTTTCGCCTGTTTTCAATAAAATCAGAATGATCCCCGCAGCCAAATAACTACCGCCAACAAGAACTTCTTGACCGACGTTATGCCAAAGATGATCAGATAGAGCTAAAAGTGGTTCACCAAGCGCAAATCCTAAAATCAGCGCCCCCATGATTGTGGTTGTGTAGAGCGAATTTGCTGATAATAACTTGGGTTTCTCAACTACGAGCGTAATCGCTGATTGTTCGGCAGGGGTGAAAAACTGCGTAAAGGTGGAGACCAGAAAAGTAATGCATAGTAAACCCCAAAAGCCAGTCGGTGCGCCCCAAGGTAGCACACTATTTTTCGTAACCCAGAGTAGCAGGGGAATACTGAGAACCAATAGTCCGCGCAGAATATTAGAACTAACTAAAACTGTTTTTTTATTCCAACGATCCACATATACGCCAGCGATCGATCCAAACAAAATCGCGGGAATTGTGAATGACACCATGACTGCGGAGACCCAACCGCTAATCGTTTCGCCCTGATGCTGAAATTGTGTAGAAACGATCGCAATTACCAGTACTAAAAAGATTTTGTCCGCGATCTGCGAAAATACCTGTCCAGTCCACAGTGATAAAAAATTAGGATTGCGAAGAACTGATTTAGAGTCGGCAGTCAAATCTGGAGCTATTGAGGTCTCAGGAGTATTAGCAAGAACATCATCGTGAGGCTTGGGCGGTTCTGGCAGATTTGGTGTGGGTGGATCGAATAAATGGGTCATATATTAAAAAAACAGTTATCAATCAGAGCCGAAGACTGGATTGGTCTATCAAAATGATACTGTGCATAGGCTCGTAACAATCTTTCAACTGCAAGCCAATCTGTTGTATTCGTTTCTAAAATATTATCTGCTAAATCAGTTTGCGCAAGTTCTTGCATAGCCAGAAGTTCAGCGGCTGTTAGGTAGTGACTAATACGATTATGCATAGCCTCACTCATACTTGATTCAGCACCGTCATCGTTCGGATTACCGTCACTAGGATGATCGGTTATTTCAAGGTTGATGACTCCGCCGCCGACAATACTAAAACCTGCTTTCCATTTTTGTTGTTCGCGATTGGCTATAACTGGGCTTTGACTAATGCAACAGCTATGTACTTGGGGCGCAAATCCTGCGATCGCCAGCAAATGATACGTCCCATGATTCAAATGCGCCAAAACATTTTGATTTTCAGCATCCTGAATACGATTAAGATGTTCGACTAGTAATAAAAATAGCTCTTCCTGAGGTTGGGCAGATAATGCTTGCATCAGAGCCAATTCTGATAAATATTGGGCGGCAGTAAGCTTGGCTAGAGTTTTCCCCAACCCCACAAAAGATTGCAAAACTTCAGCATTTTTAATGCGATCCATATTTCGCCCTACGGAAATTTGCAAATCATTGACCACAAACAAGCCCGATCGCCCTGCCATTGCCGAGCGATGTTTTCGCGCTCCTGCGGCGACAGCTCTAATCAAGCCATGCTCTTTGGTGAGAATGGTTAATAGGCGATCATTTTCGCCCAAGGGCATCCCCTTAAGATTTATTCCTGTGGCTCGATATTCTTTAGGCAATTTGGGACTCGCGGCTAGATAATTAGACTAAGATAGCGATATCAAACAATCGATGATTGTTTGATAATCGGATCACACACTGATTTGTTTTTTTACCCGTCTTACAGCAATTATCGATCAAGCGAACCATAAGAATTTTTTTAAAAGTGTTGCTTTGCAACACTTTTAAAAAAATTCTTGGTTCGGGTTTGAGCGCAAAGCGCTGTAAATACAGATTTAACCATTTCTATTGCCATAATGAATCCTGTCAATCGCGATTTGAGTTCTGTTTTAAGTCGCATCACCAATAAGTTACAACAAGATCAAATTGTTAGTGACGCGCTGCATAGGTTAAGAGAGCAGCTTGATGTTGATCGCGTAGTTTTATATTATTTTTCTTAGTACAGGACAAAAAGTTGCAAAAGTAGACAGGAAGGGGTTTTATAAAAGATAACCACATCGCAAATAAAACCCCTATGAAAGAGATTAACCTATTTCGCGAAAAGTTGCATGAACATC
>JBIKYZ010000105.1:0-16228 GCA_044354985.1 Pseudanabaena sp.
TGCAGATGTTCATGCAACTTTTCGCGAAATAGGTTAATCTCTTTCATAGGGGTTTTATTTGCGATGTGGTTATCTTTTATAAAACCCCTTCCTGTCTACTTTTGCAACTTTTTGTCCTGTACTAAGGCAATTTACATTCAAACCCGCCACAAATAAATATATAAAGCCCATTGTTGGTCTTTGCCGTGCGCCTCTTCTTATGTCGGGGTTGATCGAATATTGCAAAAAGTAGAAGAAGCATCACTATATGATGCTTCTTCTACTTTTTGGGTTAGGATCGAAGTCATTGAAGCTTGATTATTTTTAAGACTCTAAATCAATGAACGCAAATCAATGGCAATGGCGAGACAGCGTACTAACTTGCGACTTATTGGCTGACTGGCAACATGGATTTTTTACGAGATCGCACGCTCCCAAATCGCCGACTGAATTGCATAATCATCTCGTAGCATCAGGCAAAGCATATCGAGCTAAACAAGTACATGGAAATCGCTTAATTCATGCTGACGAAATCGAGGTTACTCCTAATACAAACTTACCTGAAGCAGATGGAGTTTGGGCAACGCGTAACGGGAATAATCGGTCAGTATGGGTTTGCACTGCTGACTGCGTGCCAGTGTTAATTGGCGATCGCAAGTTAGGCGCAGTTGCGGCTGTCCATGCAGGTTGGCGCGGCACAGCTGCGGGGATTGTGACTAAGGCGATCGCGACATTATGCGATCAAGGCAGTGAGTTAACAGATTTACGAGTGGCGCTTGGCCCAGCAATTTCGGGCAGTGTTTATCAAGTGTCGCAGGATGTGGCGAAACAGGTAACAGCAACGATTAATCAAACAGTTGGATTGCAGCCTGATGAGCAGCCAGAACGAGTCAAGCTCGATTTGCGTCAAGTACAATTGCAACAACTTCAAGAATTAGGCATGTTAGTGGAAAATGTGGCGATCGCACCATACTGCACGCTACAACATGAGGAAATATTCTTTTCCTATCGACGTTATTTTCTGAACAACCCTAATCCACATCCCAGAGCGCCGCAAGTACAATGGTCAGGAATTGTGATCTCTTAAATCATTAGCATCAGGATTTTCAGGTTTTCCATCTAGTAACGCCTCAAGGTCAGCAAACTCATCAATCTCAGAGTCAGGTTTTGAGATATTTTCTGTGGTTTTCTCAGTAGCGGCTTTGCTCGCTTTGTCTGCAATATTCAGTTCTTCTATTCTTGCAAAAAACTTATCAACGAGAAATTCTTGAACTAAAAATTCAGGATTTTTGGGTGATTTCTCATTACTAGAAACCTCTTCAATAGTGTCTATCGGAACTTGAGTTTCTAGGTCTGGTAGATTTTCAGTGAAAGCTTCTACACTTTCTTTAGCGATCATAGTCGCTTCTATAGCTGGATCAAAAACTATTGATGGATCAATTTGTTCAGGGGTTTCCTCATCCAACGGTTCTTCGTTTTTAGATTCTTCGTCATTATCATTTAGATATTCTTTTAGAATATTCTCAACATAAGCATTAAAGGCAATAAGCTCATCTAATTCATCGTCAAAATCTTGAGCTTTGATTTCTGTTGCTACTAAATCTTGCTCAATTGGTGTAGTGATCGCTTCAAGATTAGGCGCTTCATCAAGCTCTTGAATCATCTCTAGCTCTGAGATAGGAACTGGAAATTCGAGATCAGACTCAATTTCGATTATAGGATTAGCGATCGCATCAGGCTCTATTGCATTTATAGACTCACTAGGCTCTATAGCGTCTGAACTTGAGACAATATCGCGTTTTATAGGTTTCCCAAACCCTTGTTTTTTTGGTGTGCCTACACTTTTACGTGACTTTTTTAAAAAATTCAGACTCAGATTGCTATCACTTGTTAGTGCTGTATCTGCAACCTCCTCATCTTCAGAACTTTCCATAGACTCAAGAGATTCTAATTCTTCACAGTCTTCAGTAATTTGCTCATCGAGAATATAGTCAGAAACCTCTAAGTTCCCCTCAGCTTGCTCATTCTCTTTGATTCTTGTCTCTGGACTAGCATCAGGGATTTCTAAAAACGTCAGCTCAGGCTCTTCATCTATCTCAAAAGCTTCTAAATCCTTAGATTCTTCATCTATCTCTTCATCCAGATTAGACTGATCTCCAGTAGAATCTAAAACTTCAATATCAGACTTTTCATCTTCAATAAGCTCAAACTGATTTAATACTTCAGTTTCTTGAACAATCTCTAGGTTTATATTTGACTCAATTTGGGTATCTTCAATAAGTTGCTCAACTTCAGGTTCAGAGATTGCCTCAATTAAAGATTCTTCAGAAATGATCTCACTAAACTCTATGTCTTCAGCCTCTTGCTCAGAAGCAGTTTCAGAAATCATCTCAGTTATAGCTTCTTCAGCAGCAATCGCACTAACCTCTAATTCTTCAACTTCTTCAACAAAATCATGGTCTAGACTAACATCAACATTTTCTGTATTAGTCTCAGGTTCAATCTCTGCCTCGAAAGAAGTATCTATAACATCTAAAGACTCAATTTCTGGAGCTACAAAAAATTCAATAGGCTCCAATTCTTCAGGTTCTTGGATACATTTTTCTTGTGCAATTGACTCAATCTCAGGTTCTGCAATAATTTCGGAGGAGTCCAAAGATTCTTCGACCTCAGAATCTTTAACAAACTCAAGAGGCTCTACAACCAAGTCTTCTGAGATGTCTGCGATCGCCTCAGTCTGGCATACTGTATCTTCAACAGCATTGATTTCTGAGACTGCCTCAGGCTCGACTTCAGCAATCAAATTATTAGGCTCTATTGCCTCAGTATCTAGAAATTCTTGAGATTCATTAACATCTAGGGACGGCTCAGCAACTTCGACCTTGGGCGAATCATCTGATACTCCAGCGATCGCATCTTCTTCAAAAAACTTTAATATCTGGGGAGATTGCCAACCGACACTTGTAAAGCTGCTTTTAATTTTTTCAGGATTAAATGGCTTCAATCCGTTTAACTCTGACTCGGCTGTTAATTTAATCCGCAAAGCTGAAATCCCAGCTTGCAAAATAACATTACTTAATAAAAAGAAAATCTCCGTCCATAGAATGCCGAACAAGCGCAAACCAGAAGGAAATGGCGCGATCGCCTGAGCTAATGGTGCAGAAATATAAATCTTACAAAATATAGCGCTCATGACTATCGCAATAGCCGTAGCAATCCAACCCGTCACATACCAACCATTACTATGCTGCTTCACAAGAGTAAGGATCTGCCGCTCTTGATCGCTGAGACTCTCACTTGGCTTCGCTACAAACCATAAACTAAATGGGGAGATCGGCTGTTGCCACTGCACCCAAGCCACCAGTGCGATCGCAGGGAATCCCAAGAGAAAGATCTCAAACCACTCAGGAAAAACAGGATCACCCACTGCTAAACCAGCCATACTTAGCGCCAATAACCAAGGCACAACAGCAAGTAAAGCGATATTTCCCCAGACAAAAGGATTATTGCCTAGAGAAATATTGCTAGTTGGATTAGGGGGATGTGGTGATGTCATATAAATCTTTAGGAATGATTGCGAGATCTTTACAAGGTTATGAGAGTCGCTCTTTGCAAGCGAAACATTCATAACTAGGATTTTTATCCTAAGCCTGTTGTTAAGCGAGTCCAGAAACCTTCATAGATTTGGAGAGTTTCAGCATCGAGCTTAGCTATGCGATCGCTTTTGGCAATAATTTCCTCTGATGGTTCCAGAGCCTTAATCGCTTTTAGATCATCAGGGATCATCGATTTTGCCAATTTATTTGTTGTCCCAAAACTATTCGCATCACTAATTTTAGCGGCAACTTCAGGTCGCATCACATAATTTATCCAAGCATGAGCACCTTCGATATTCGACGCACCTCTAGGTATTGCCATGGTATCTGTCCAGATCGATGTACCGTTATTGGGCAGGACATATTTGATGTTTGGATCTTGCCTAGCCATACTGATCGCATCTCCAGAAAATGCCATGCATATCATGAGATCGCCTGAAGCAAGCGGATCTCGCCATGCATCAGTGGTGAAGTTAGCGATCGCAGGTGTCAATTCCTGCAATTTTTGGAAAGCTTTCTCAATCTTTGAAACTTCTTTGGTGTTGTAAGAGTACCCTAGGATGTGGAGAGCCATACCGAGCACTTCACGAGGATCATTAACTAGGGTAATTCGCAGCTTTTCTTTGTTATCCCATAGATATCGCCAATCAAGAGGCTCTTCCCCAATAATTGACTTAACTGCCTCGACATTGTAGGCAAACCCAGTTGTACCCAAACTTACGGGGATGCTGAATATAGCGCCGCGATCGTGGGGTAGCTCTAAATAATTGGCGGCAATATTTTTGATGTTGGGTAATAATTTTTTATTAAGTGGTGCTAGCAGCTTTAAATCCCGCATCTGCGTCACCATATAATCACTAGGATAAATGACGCTATAACCCGATCGCCCACCAGAAGCCTCTAGCTTGGCAAGCATAACTTCATTAGAGTCATAGGCATCACCAACAACTTTAATCCCAGTTTCTTTTGTGAAATCAGCTAAAACTTCTTGGTTATTAACGTAGGTAGCCCAACCGTAGATATATAAAGTGCTTTTGTCTTGAGTAACTGGTCGGTCTACTTCTTCTCCGCCAGCCTTTGTTTCTTGGGGACTCTTCTCGAAAATGCCACAAGCCGCCAGAGTTGATGCACTAGCCATCGCCGATGTCGCATAGGCAGTCTGTCTAAGAAATTTGCGCCGAGAGATATGCATAATAGAAATTTAGGAGGATTTAGGTCGCAACTGTAGTTTTGGGAAGAGCCACACAATCTTCAGGCATCCATGAGACATATACCTGACTATCAAAGGGAGGGATCTTTTCGCCTTGGTGATTAGAACGTACTAGCATGACTCTGACGGGGGGGACATTTTCACTAGCATGTATATCCACCACAAACTGCGAGTGATCGCCTAGATACAAGACATTATTGAGAATACCGCGATAGGTATTGTATGGCTGGTTCGGATATTCGGAGGAGAGCTTGATTTTTTCTGGACGAACACTGACTACGGCTTCAGGAATCGGGAGCCAATGTCTGGGCTTTGCCGCAACGATCGCTAAACCAGTAGATGATCTCAATTCCACAAACGCACCATCTTGCTCAATCACTCGACATTCAAATAAGTTCGTTTCGCCCACAAAGTCTGCTACAAAGGCTGAAGATGGGCGATCGTAAACTTCTGATGGTGTGCCGATCTGCTCGATGCGTCCTTGATTCATCACCGCAATTCTTGAAGAAATTGCCAGAGCTTCACTTTGATCGTGGGTAACCATAATGAAGGAAATACCCAACTCATACTGTAAGTTGGACAGCTCTACTTGGAGTTCTTTACGGAGTTTAAAATCAAGCGCCGCTAATGGCTCATCTAGCAAAATCACTTTAGGGCGATTAACAAGCGCACGAGCGAGGGCAACCCGTTGCTGCTGACCACCAGATATTTGACTAGGATAGCGATCGCTCATGTGGTCAAGCCGTACTAGCTTGAGGGCATCCTTTGCCCGTTGCTGAATTTCTGGCTTGGCAACTCCTTTCACTGATAAGCCAAATGCAACATTATCAAAAATAGTCATATGCCCGAAAAGAGCATAGCTTTGGAAAACTGTATTTACTGGTCGCTGATAGGCTGGAATATAGGTCATGGGATTGCCCTGAATCAGCACTTCACCAGCCGATGGCTCCTCAAAACCTGCAATTAGTCTAAGTAAAGTTGTTTTGCCACAACCCGAAGGGCCCAAGATGCTAAAAAGCTCACCTCTCTGCACTTGCAGATCCACACCTTGGACAACGGTATTTGCCCCAAACATTTTAAATACTCGCTGTAGCTCTACATCGGGGACTGTGCCCGTTGTGGCGATTTGCTTAGCAGTGGTTGACTGTGCCATGTTGTGATGCTCAAACGTCTACTAATCTTTTGAAATCAGAAACTTTAGTTTTTCATACCTGCGCTGCAGCAAAACCAAAATTAGAGTCATTAAGTCTCTCGCATTTTAGCGCGTTGTAGCTGATAAATTAGCTGCAATGTCAGCGCAATTATTACAGAAATTTGCCCAGCAAATGCCAAAATAATATCGGAAAGTTGGATATTTGCAACAACTAACCAAGGATATCCAAAAAACAGCCACAAACCAGCATAGCGATCAGGGCTAATCGATAGGCTTAGCATAATCAAAACTGGTAGAAAAATTAATGCAGAAATAATGCCTACTAGCCAAGCGGAAGGATTTCTTGTCTTTAGGAATAAAACTAGTTGGGCAATTAGAGCAACTAAAAGTATTGAGATTGCAAAGGACGCTAACACAACCATAGCCCTGCCGCGCATAATTGAATCACTCCACGAGTTTACCCAAATCAAAATTGGCACTTGGGTAAATACAAGATTGAGGACAATCGCGATCGGTGCAGGGCTTTTGTCTGACCAAATCAGATCGCGCAGAATATATTTAAAGCCCGATGGATGCTCTTCGGTGGTCGATAATGCTCCAAATCTCACCCAGTCTAATAGTGCTTGTCTTTGCGGAGTTAAAGCTGCGATCGTCGCTAAAAACAAGAACAGATTAGCAATATAAATCATCAGCAACAAAATTAATTGTATTTCCAAAGAGTTTGTAGATTTTGCAGTGGTAAAACTCGATTGCATACAAAAGCCTAAAATCAAGATCTGCAAATATGTAGTCATGATATAGCTTTGCCCCTTACTAACCAAAGTGGCATTGGGATTATGGAAGCGCCTTTCTAAAATGCGCCAGATCGCTAAACTCGAAAGCACTAAGTTTACAATTGTAAAAATATGTGAAGTCCAAATATTTGATGTAATCGATAAATACCACCATTCCGCTTGGATAGGATTGATCTGTCCACCCACCAAGACTTTGCTAAAAGAACTCCATGTGGTGAAAATATTCCACCACATGAAAGCAGGGGCAAACCAGATAAAAGTAATAAACGAAAATAACAAAGCGCCTGCGGATACCTGTCCACCAAACTTTGCTTGCCAGCCACTTAGTAAAGCTAGTAATAGTGAGGCACTAAACAACAGAAAGGCAGTCCCGATCATCAATATATAAAAACTGCATAAAAAGGCGATCGGGACACCTGCGCCGATCGCAGCCGTCAGGTGATAAGGGATCGATAGCCCAATACAGATGTAAGCCAGTAATGGCACACCCATAATCTTTCCCATCAGAATATTGATGCTCGATCGCGGACTAATACGAATAAAGTTGAGAGTGCCTTTGTAGTCTTCTAGCGAAAGATCGGCAACTAGACTATAAACACCCGTCAAGAACAAAATAAATGGCTCAGACCAAGTAATAAACCGAAACTGCTCTAACCACCAAACTTGCCAAGAGGTAGCGCAGCCAAATCCGCGTATTTGAGCAGAGCATTCTTCACTCGGTATACGCTGGCTGTAAAACAAAAGTAGCAAAATCTGGAATAGCAAAGATAACCCGATCGCTACGATGAGATTACGCAATTTCAGCTTGCCGCGAATTTCCCGCAGTAGTTGAGGATTCCAGTTGCCTAAGCGATCAAGCCACGATATTGATTGTGGGGAATTCGACGGAGAATTATTCATAAGTTATTCTAGTCGATCGCCAATATACAAAATAAAGTTAACCATGGATACCCCACCACTTCCCCACCCCAAAGAAGATCGCACCCTAATCACCTTTGAACAGTACATTGCATATACACCCGAAAAGCTAGAGCTATGGGATGGTTCTTATGACTATTTGGAGAACTAAGTTATGCAATTTCTTATGACTGCGGAGATGCTCTGATGGTAAAAGTTTTTCAGGAACACTATTGGCAAGACAGCATTGTTGCTATCAAGCTCAGTTGCAAATTCAAGAATTTTGAGGATTTCTACATCAAACTAATTGAAGAACTACCCCAAACCTCAGAAGCATCCAGAAAAAGGATTGCCAGTACGATTTTGTTGCGGTTCTTCCCAGAAAAAAGTCTTGACCAGCCCACGCAGTTAGCATGGAAAACTTACAAAGATGAGCAACAGTTACAAGCTTTAATGCACTAGATACTCTTCAAAAATTCGGAATATTTGAACTGTTGAAATGCTTATAATGTTTGAGGACTTTGCTTGGTGCGTTGCGATATATTGAAGGGGTATTTGCCCGTTAATTAGCTATCGTCATGAAAAAATGGTTTAATACCGCTGGCCCTTGTCAAGCTGATATTCATTACATGTTGCCGTCCACAAAGCGGTTGCCTGAAATAGTGAATTTGATCGCCCAGCGTAACTATTTTGTAATCCATGCGCCAAGGCAAGTGGGTAAAACGACAGCAATGCTCGCACTTGCCCAAGAATTAACCGTTAGCGGTCAATATACGGCGGTTATGTTATCTCTCGAAGTGGGAGCGGCTTTCTCTGACGATTTGGGAGCAGCCGAGCTGGCTATTTTAGGTGAGTGGAAGCAATCGATACGGTATCGGCTGCCCAAAGATCTGCAACCTAATGAGTGGTTAGATACCGAAGCAGGAGCGAGAATTGGGACAAACTTGAGTAATTGGGCAGAACAATCATCTCGTCCGTTAGTTGTCTTTTTAGATGAAATTGATGCTTTAACTAATGAAATATTAATTTCCGTATTAAGACAAATCCGATCTGGTTTTCCTAATCGTCCACAAGGATTTCCTCAATCAGTTGCATTGGTGGGGATGCGAGATGTGAGGGATTATAAATACGCTTCTGGCGGAAGCGTAGGTACTCGCCTAAATACTTCCAGCCCTTTTAATATCAAAGTACGCTCGTTTACGCTGAGTAATTTCACCCTTGAGGATGTGAGGAATCTCTATCAGCAACATACGGAAGCCACAGGACAGATATTTACGCCCGAAGCTGTCGATTTAGCTTTTCATTTGACACAGGGTCAGCCTTGGCTAGTCAATGCAATCGCTAAAGAAATAGTTGAATACATTGCTAAAGACCCGTCTATTCAGATCACAACTGAGTTAGTAAATCAAGCGAAAGAAATACTGATTAAGAGACAGGATACGCATCTGGATAGTCTTGCAGAGAGACTACGAGAAGATAGGGTTAGAGCTATAATTCAACCGATTTTGTCTGGACTAGAGTTAGGAGACACAACCGATGACGATCGTCGGTATTTGTTGGACTTAGGTTTAGTGGTGCGGAGTCAAGAAGGTGGCTTAAGGATTGCAAATCCGATTTATCAAGAAGTCATTCCCAGAGTATTATCCCAAGGCACTCAGGATAGTCTGCCGATGATTCAACCTATTTGGCTGAATGCTGATGGGAGTCTCAATGCCCCAGTTCTACTTGATGCTTTTTTAGTCTTCTGGCGACAACATGGGGAACCATTATTTAAGAGTGCTAATTACCCAGAGATTGCGCCACATCTGGTGATGATGGCATTTTTGCATCGAGTGGTTAATGGTGGCGGCACATTGGAAAGGGAATATGCCATTGGTTCGGGCAGGATGGATATTTGTTTGCGTTATAGCAAACTAACTTTGGCAATGGAGTTGAAAGTATGGCGCGATGGTAGATCAGATCCACTCAAGGAAGGATTACCCCAGTTGGATAAATACTTATCGGGATTGAGTTTGGATACAGGATGGTTGGTCATTTTCGATCGCCGTTCAGGGTTGCCACCGATTAGCGATCGCACTACGACGGAGAATGTTATTAGTCCTTCAGGTCGAGAAATTATTGTGATTAGGGGATAGATAGCCAATTCAAGGGATGCAGATAATAGATTTTATTCTTTATTTTACAGATTTTCTAAACATCTCAATCAAGGGTTTTGTCAACCAATGTGTGCCGAGCTTCCATTGATGCTGCGTAGTTGGCATCCTTAATAAATAAGCCAGTCGTCTCATCACATGGGCTGGCAATCCATCAATGCTGAACTTACCAAAAATTGAGGCTGTTGCTCCGTCAATCCCTAAACTAATAAATTCGCCGAGGGGAATATAGCTAAAGGGAACAAGTGCTTTTTGATTAAGACTAGCCCAAACATTCCAAGCACAATACTGGGACTGCTGGAAGGCGACTTGAGCGGTGGCGGGGAGCAGACTAGAATTAGAGTCAAAACAACTTGCTAAGTCTCCGATCGCGAATACATCGGAATACCCCTTAACTTGCAAGGTTGTCTCTGTAGCGATCGCCCCTTGCCGACCATGTTCAACAGGTAGACTCTGAAGCATTTTCGAGAAAGTGCTTCCCACTGTCCATAAGATAATATCAACAGGTAGGGTGTCACTTCCGTCGCTGTAGTCAAGGGTAACTTCACCATCATTTACTTGCGAGACTCTGGTATTCAAGTCAGTCCAGACCCCACGTTTTGAGAGGGCTAATTCAGCTATCTGTCGATTTGCGTCCGTGGAGTTGCTTAAAATTTTATCGTTGCGATCAACGAGTCGGACTCGACCACGATCCTTGAGGCGATCGGCGATTTTGCAGGCAAGCTCTACGCCACTGCTGCCACCACCTGCAATACAGACACGAATCTTGTCACGAGTGGATGCTTCTAATAGTTCTAATTTACTATTAAGACGATAGAAGTCATTCAGATTGCGAAATGGAATTGCATATTCCAAAGCTCCATCGACAATATTCATCGGCGTTTCACCACCGATCGCTAATACAAGGCGATCGTATGCCAGTATAGTCCTCTGTCCAATATTTACTTCTACTTGTTTTGACTCAAAATCAATATTGGTAATTAAACCTTGAACAAACTGAATGCCAGTATCAGCAAGTAATTCAGCAAAAGTTGGCGCAATCTCCCATTCTTTCATTTCTCCTGTGACTAGCTCGTAGAGAAACGGCGTGAATAAGAAGCGATCGCTTTTATCAATCAGGATAATTTCAGGCATGACCGCCCAAGGTAGGCGCGAGAGATTAAGCGCAGTATACAAACCGCCAAAACCACCACCAAGGATACAAATTCGTGTCATGTGAAAATCCAAGTTCTTTTTTCCCATCTTATCGCAAAGGTCAGAAAAGGGGCGCTTTGTGTCCCTTTTCTCCGTAGTTCCCATTATAACAATCATTTTTTTGAAAGCCCACCATAGGTGGGCTTTCAAAAAAAACGATTTTGATGTTTCCAGCGATTTTGGAGCTGGAAACATCAAAATCGTTTTCATAATGAGAATTGAGGCTCTTTTCTAACCTTTGCGATATAAGTAGCTCACCAATTAAAGCCTAAAATCAGAAGCTGTCCCGCCCGCTACGCGGGCGGGACAGCTTTCTAGGTTTTTAGTTTACTTATGTCTAGCTACTTAGCATATTAACTTTTGGTTAACCCTAGGTTATCTAATTTCTCTTGCGAACACATATCGCCGTCCGATAATGTACATTTATTACATTTATTATTTTTGGGGGCTGTGTGGTCAAATCTGTGTTGCTGGCTCAGTTATCAGCAGAGCAATCTCTGATGTGGCACAATGCTTTGTCATCACATCACTTAGAAGTATGGGTTGCCTCTGAAAATGAAGATTTACTTAAACTCCTCGATCAAAAACGCCAGTCAAAACAAAGCTTACCGCAACTGATTATTTCCGATATCGGCATCCGATATGGTGGTGGCACTTCGTTACTTGCCACTGAGCTTTGCAAATGGTGAGCCGATCATGCACCTGATTTAAAAGTTTTATTGGTTAACCCGCGCCAAATTCAAATCAAGGAAGTAGAGAAACGTTGGGCAATCCGTCGCGGTGCGATCGATTTATTACCAAAGATATCTCTAGAAAATTTAAATATCGCCTTTGGAATCGCTGCCCAAGCTTTAGCGATAGAGATTAAACCAGAAGCACTAAACTCTGCGATTAGCAATCTCAAGTCGCAACAGTATCAACCAGACAAAGGCGCATCTAAGGGCAAGAATATCAGGCAAACAGCCACTCAAGAATTAGCTCGCAAGATGGCTATGATTCCCTTAATGGTGATGGCAAGTGAGCCTGTAAATGATACAAACAATGACTTATCACCAAAAAGTATAAAGCGCCAATTAGCACTGGACTCTACGGTTGCTGAGTTAAATTTGTTCAATATCAAAGTTGATTTATCCCAAACAGGGGAATTTACTCGTCAGCTTTTTAAAGATAATCCTCTTTTGCCTGCACTTATTGTTTTCGAGCAAGATAAATATGTGGGTATGTTATCTCGTCGCAGGTTTTTAGAATGCCTGAGTCGCCCCTATGCTCTTGAGTTGTTCACCAAAAGACCATTGAGAGTTCTCTTTGAACAAGTTCCTGTAGAGACCTTGGAATTACATGGCAATACCTCGGTTGTGATGGCATCTCAAATGGTTTTGAGCCGAGCTAATGATGAAATTTATGAGCCAGTAATTGTTCGTTTGGATGCGGATAATTACTCGGTGCTTGACGTTCACGATCTACTACTAGAGCAGTCTCATATCCATGAATTAGCTACCAAGCTTTTGCGTGAGCAGACGCAAACGACTATGTTCCAAACTGAGAAAATGGCAAGTCTAGGGCAAATCGTTGCTGAGGTTTCTCACGATATTCGCAATCCTGTGTCGGCGATTTATGGGAATACAGAATGTCTCTTAACTTACATCGAAGGTGTCATGAAGATTTTGAGAGCCTATGAGAAAGAATATGGTATTTCATCAACCATAATTAGTGAAACCCTTGAAGAGGTTGATTGGGATTTTGTGCGTTCTGATTTGCCACAAGTGGTGCGGAGCATACAATCGGGTGCAAGGTATCTACGCCGACTAGTTGATACTTTACAATCTCTATCCCATATGGATGATCATGCTAATCCAGAGGCGATTAGTTTGGTTGACTGTGTAGAGAGTAGTTTAACGATTCTTAGTGGTCGAGTTAGGAATGTCCAAATTGTTAAAAATTACATTGAATTGCCAAAAATTAATGGCTATAGCGATCGCTTAATTCAAGTGTTTATGAATCTGATCAGTAATGCTCTGGATGCATTGGTGGAGATGAAATCACGTCCTGCTCTAATCATAGAACATGAACATCTTCTTCTCAGGGAAGATAGTGGTAATTGGCGCAGTAATGTCCAGACTAGTACGGACATTACGTGGGAGCCTTTGGTAATGATTACATCAGCGATCGCTGAAATTGATAATCGCAATTGGGTGTCGGTCAAGATTGCGGATAACGGAATGGGAATTCCCAAAGAAATCCAAAATCGTATTTTTGATAATTTCTTTACTACTAAAGGTCAAGGACATGGTACTGGTTTGGGTTTAGCAATTTGCCATCAAATCATTACCCAGCAGCATCAAGGCAAAATTGTGTTGCGATCGCCTTATTTAAATAACGATGGTGATGTCACGATTGGGACTGAGTTTGAAGTGTTGTTACCAATTAGTTAGATGTAATACCAATTCACAAAAGTTTGACAACACTTCTGCGAATTAAAAACCAAACCCTATAAGGGTTTTAAAAACACAAAATGGCGTAGCCATTTTGTGTTTTGGGATAAAGCGCTTAGTAGTGTAGGCAAATGAGCAGCCAAAAAACTCACAAGCAGTGTAATGATATCCATGAGAAATTCCTGTTGAAAACTGATTGATTCAGTTATAGCCTTAGCCACTTTTGTCAATTTGCCGATAGTTTGTTTACATTGTCCCGAAAACTTGGGCTAATCTGTCCAAACTTGCGATTGAGCAGCCGCAGTAGCATCGTAGCTTGCCCTTTTACCAGTCCGCGCTGCTCGCCTAGCTTCAAACCTTTTTGTTCACCTAGCTGTAAACCAAGTTGCTCACCTAGCTTCAAACCACACTGCTCACGACGTTGCTCGCCTTCTTCTCTAGCCTCTTGATATACACGGGTCTGCTTTAAATCGCTATATGTAACATTGCCTCAGTCTCCTGCCGACTAAGTTTCGGAAATTTATACACCAACACAGTCTCTATTAATTCTAATACCTGCTCTTGAATTTCGGGATCGGTTTCTTACTCAATTTTCTCGCCCAATCGTCTAGCCATAGTTACGGCTTGACTTTCACTAGACAAGATTAGCTGAATAATATTGATCGCAAAGGAGTCTGTCTCTCGCTCTAGCAGGTCTTCTAGGTAGACTCGCCGTATCCTCTGACAGTCGAGCGTTTCCTGCACATAGCTTCTTGGCTCTGGTTCATAATGCGGCGCTTTTGCATCTCTGTTTAGAGTCGTAGTAGCTGCCATATACACCTTGCTGCTTGCGATCGATTAGCCAATCCAGTTTCGGTAAGCTTTTGCCGACTTCATCTAGAAAGGCTTGGTCATGGCTGAGGTCGGATTTGAGCCGATCTACGGCGACTTGGACTTCTTGGGCTAAACCTACAATGTACTGATGATGCCCTGTTGCCCATGCGATGGCTAGGTAATAGGTGATCAGTCCAATTTGGTTTTCAGTTGATCTCAGAGCGACTTCGGCTAATGTGCCTTGCAGCGAAATCCGATATATTCGCCTTATGGCAGTTCAGGAATGTACATTTCCAGTTTTCCTAGTTCGGGACAGGGCTATGCCATGAAGCTAGAAAAGTTGATACCGCCACTGGTAGCAAGAAGGGTTAACCAATGTCTTCCTACTAGGTCTTCAATCTTTCTCACTACATAGGGATGTTCTAGCAGTTGTCCGTAGATGTCATGTTTGAGGATTTCCGATAGGATTTTGCTATCGGCTTCTTCTTCGGGTTCTTCTTCAGGTTCAGTTGAAACAGATTGAATTCAAGAACTAGAGAAATCTTTCCTCTCTTTCCTACAAAATCAACACCCCAGTATCAGCCCTCCTTACTTTGGTACTGACCAAGAACGAACTTGTCCCAAGGTAACAGGAATGATATAACTAACATCAATGGTAAAAAGATAAACCTTTTTTGCTCTTAAACCACGTTCAGGATCAAAAAACTTTAATTTCACGTCCCAACAATCGCTATTAACACGACAAAAAGGACTTTTTTCAATTTCAATAGTATCTAATTCCATTCCTGTGGAAACCGCTTGAACGAAGCTAGAAGCCGATTGAAAAGCATTAGTTGCTGCAAAATTTAAAGCCCGATCTTTAGAAGTTTTGCCTAAGTTTTGCAAATCAAAATAAACTCTCTTTAAGAAACTACTTAAACTTCTTCGCATTCTAATTTCTTCAATATCAACCAATTCATCAGAAAGAGTTTGTAACACTGCATCAACTAAACCGTTGATTTTCCAGCCATACATTCCTCTGATATTATTAATCGTAATTACAGGAACTTCTTGACCAGAAAATAGGGTTATAGTTTTATCACTAATTTGCCCTGGAATACTAACTCTTTCAATGTAATTATCACTGCTTTTTAGTTCAATTTGTCCAGCCAACATTAAATTCAACATTTCATAAACATCACCCGCAAACCCGCCTTTTATTTCCAGTGCATAGATAGGGTTAAATTCTTGATTAATTGTCCAGATTAAAGATTTACTTTCGGAGAGATTTTCAGCTAAATAATTGACAATTTGAGAAGCATCATAAGGGTTAGCAGGAATGGTTGTACCCTCAATTGATACAGACGGCATTAATTGTTTAAAACTGTCCCGTCTCGCTTCACTGCCAAAGTCATAACCAATAGTTCCTAAAACATAAACCAGTTTAGATGCGGCACTAGGGGTAATACCATGATTAGATTGATTAGGGGCAATATTGCTAACAGCTACATCTGCATAATTACCCCTAGTAATAACATTGCTGACAGTCGCTGTTGTTAATAAGTCTCCCATTAATAAATTATAAGCACCCGAAATATTTAATTTTCCTAATAAACAGCGTTCGGGTTCTTCTACTTCTTTCGGGTCGCAAGGAATCGCACTTTTTAAAATAGCTTGACGGACTTTTTCGGCATTAGGCTTTTCACCTCTTTGTAACTGCATACTCATTAATAAAGCGGAAATGCCAGTAACAATTGGTGCAGCGCAACTTGTACCCTGTTGTTTAATCGGAATATCTGTTCCAGGTTCAGCCCCTAAGATATTTTCACCGTTAGCCATTACCCCTTTTTCTTGATAGTCACCGCCATAATTACTAAACTTAAATGGTTGTCCATCATCACGCATTGCACCCACTGTTAAAACATCGGGTAAAATTGAAGGAATACACCAACATTCGCCTTTATCATTACCACCAGGAGCCACAATTAAAATATTACTATCTTGACATTGTTGCACGGCACGGGCAAA
>JBIKYZ010000339.1:0-4937 GCA_044354985.1 Pseudanabaena sp.
ACCGAGATACCGCGATTATTGAATTCTTGAAGATTATCTTTCATAAAGGCAGTGGACTTGACCAGCAATCCACTCATGGCAATGCAGTCAGCATTATGTTCTTCATAGGCTTTAATAATATTCTCGACTGGTTGCTTGATGCCGATATTCACGACTTTGTAGCCGTTATTAGAGAGAATGATATCAACTAGATTTTTGCCAATGTCATGGACATCGCCTTTAACTGTGGCAATCAAGAATACACCTTTATTCGAGCCTTCTACTTTCTCCATAAATTTCTCTAAGAAAGCAACTGCTGACTTCATCGTTTCCGCAGATTGCAATACAAAGGGAAGCTGCATTTGCCCAGAGCCAAATAATTCGCCGACAACCTTCATGCCATCAAGTAAGAACTGATTGATGATTACAAGCGGATCGTACTTTTTCATCGCTTCGGTGAGCGCATCATCTAAACCAATGCGATCGCCATCGATAATATGATTTTTAAGTTGCTCTTCGATGGAGGTGTCAGCTTTGTCAACCTTGATGCGCTTGCTGGAAACACCTTCAAACAATGTGGTGAACTCTCCGAGTGGATCGTAAGTGCAGATATCGCCATCAAATTCGCGCTCATCATAAATCAATTGTCGCGCCACTTCCTTTTCGCGATCGCCAATTCGATTAAGCGGGACGATTTTACTAGCATTCACAATGGAGGAATCCATACCCACTTGCATTGCTTCATACAAAAATACCGAGTTGAGAACTACTCGCGAAGCAGGATTTAAACCGAAGGAAACATTGGAAACCCCAAGCAATACATGGGTTTCTGGCATTGCTTCCTTAATGCGGCGAATTGATTCAATGGTCTCGGCAGCATTTTTGCGATCTTCGGCGATACCTGTAGAAATGGGGAGAGCAAGCGTATCAAAGAAGATTTCACTAGCTGGTATACCCAGTTCTTCGGTTGCTTGTTTGTAAGCACGGGCGGCAATCTCAAACTTCTTGTCGGCAGTCCGCGCCATGCCATCTTCATCAATTGTACCGATCACGATACCAGCGCCATATTGCTTGGCAAGACTAACGACTTTACAGAAACGCTCCTCTCCATCTTCATAGTTAGTGGAATTGAGAATACATTTACCACCCGCCACTTTTAGCCCCGCTTCCATCTTTTCCCATTCGGTGGAATCTAACATCAGGGGCAGAGTCACATTCGTGACGAGGCGCGAAACCAGTTCATGCATATCGCGTACGCCATCGCGTCCCACATAGTCCACATTCACATCAAGAATATGTGCGCCTTCCTTGACTTGTGATCGTGCGATCGCTACCAGTCCATCCCAATCTTCAGCATTTAATAAATCGCGAGTCTTTTTAGAACCGCTAGCATTAAGTCTCTCACCGACAATTAAGAAGGAATTATCTTGAATATAGGGCTGAGAGCTATAAATGGAAGCCGCCGAAGGCACAACTAGAGGCTCACGGTGTTTAGGCTTGAGGGTCTTTGCGGCATCAGCCAATGCTTTAATATGAGCAGGTGTAGTTCCACAACATCCACCAATAATTTGAATGCCTAAGTCTTCAACAAAATGTTTGAGATGGTCGCTTAGATCGTTAGGAGTGAGACGATAAAATGCTTGACCACCAACGTTTTCAGGCAATCCTGCATTGGGAACACATGACACGATAAAGGGCGAATGGGCGCTCAAATAACGCATATGCTCGGTCATTTGATCTGGACCCGTGGCACAGTTCAGCCCCAATACATCAATATTGTAAGGTTCCAGAATCGTGACTACTGCAGAGATATCCGAACCAACCAGCATTGTTCCTGTGGTTTCCATCGTCACCGAAACCATGACAGGCAGACGGACTCCGCGCTTCGCAAAAAATTCTTCGATCGCACTTAATGTAACTTTGATTTGCAAGATGTCCTGACAAGTCTCAACCAGCAATAAATCTGCACCGCCATCGTACAGCCCCTCGATCTGCTCGATAAATGACTGCTTCATGGTATCGAAGTCAATATGCAGCAGGGTCGGCAGTTTGGTCGTGGGTCCAATCGAACCTGCCACAAAACGCGGTTTTTCGGGTGTTGAAAATTCGGCAGCTACGGATTTGGCTAACTCAGTTGCTTTTTTGCTGAGTTCATAAGCCATATGCCCAAGATCGTATTCATTCAAAACGATCGATGTGCCGCCAAAGGTGTCAGTCTCGATCACATCGGCTCCCGCCGCCAAAAAATCACGATGCACTGTAGCGACTGCTTCAGGTTTCGTCATCACTAGATACTCGTTGCAGCCCTCATACTCCGTGCCCCCAAAGTCTTCGGCGGTGAGGTTTTGTACCTGCAAGTTTGTACCCATCGCACCATCAAATACGATGACGGGGCGATCGCTGCTGTGAAGACGTTCCAGAAACAGACTGGTCATTCGATCTATACCTAAGCTAACAAAGTGACTCTAGCTGCTCATTATATCAAACTATATCAAGCAGAATATTCTCATATGAGAGCAGGATGTGGGATCTCGCAGGGCGATCGCGAATAGAGACTTGTAGATAAAAATGCGATCGCTACTTCTAAAGAGATAATTCTACTAAGGCACAATCAGTTTGTTTGTGAAAATACTTGTAATTTCAAGTGGAAGACTGGAGAAGCATGTTGGCTCTATTTTTTTAATTGTGCTGAGGTACTTGCAAAACGCGATCGCGTAACAGAGAATACTGAAAAAATTAATGTTTAGTAACATAATTGTTAAATAAATCCAAAATTTTGAATTCAAACGTCATCAGTCTTCACTAAATTGGACAGCAGATAGAAGATAAGAAATAGGATCGTAGGAAATGAAATTTGAGACACCCATCCAACAAGCTTGCTACGAAAAGATTCAGCCTTGGTTAAAAGACTTATACGAAAATGTCTATTCACCGCCCCATGATATGCCTGTATTTGTCTTGCCCTTAGGATCAGCAACCGCAAATGTTGAAGTTTTGCCTTGGGGAAATACTGAAGCGATCATTTCTACTTGGTCTTATGTGGTTACAGGAGCAGAAATCACTCAAGATTTGATGAAATTCTTACTCAAAAAGAATTCTGAGCTGCAATTTGGTGTTTTCAGCATTGATGATGATGGTGATATTCGTTTTCATACAACCTTAGTTGGCTCCACCTGCGATCGCGACGAATTACAGACCTCAGTATCTTCAGTGCTCCAGACCGCTGATAAATACGATGATGCGATCGTGGCAACTTGGGGAGGGGAAAGAGCTTTAGAGCGAAGTCTATAAATTATACGGTAAACATTATGCGGTAAACTCTAGATGAGGTTTTAAGTAAATGGTATTTTGCAGTCGTGAATTTTCAATCAGAAGCACAACAAGACTGTTATCAAAAAGTAGCTAATTGGCTGCCCGAAATTTGCGATCGCATATCCAATCCTGTTACTGATAGCCCCATCTTCAGTTTGCAATTTGGCTCCGCTACCGTGCTTGTGGAGATTAGATCCTTTCGGGAATCTGAATCCGTTATTTATATTTGGGCATATGTGGCGACAGATGTAGAAGTTAGTAATGAACTAATGCTCTATTTGCTCAAACAAAATGATGTTTTTCGTTTTGGCGGCTTTAGCATGGCTGATGACGGAGACATCAGATTTCATGTAACGTTGTTGGGGACTTCTTGCCAACAGAATGAATTTAAACTTGCTCTGACTGAAGTGCTAGAAAGTGCTGATCATTATGACGATCTGATTGTGCAGCGTTGGGGTGGACGCAGAGCTGCAGATGGGTTGTTTGAGATTTAAGAGTTTTTTTATTTGAAATTTACCCCACCCTAGCCCTCCCCTTGCAAAGGGGAGGGAACAAGATTTCTAGTTTCCCCCTTTGCAAGGGGGAATTAAAGGGGGTAAGTCCAACTTATGTCTGACAGTAGGAGATTCTTTACGAGAAATGTCTTTAAGAGACTACTAGTTCAATGTTTTTACCTTTAGCTCAATCTAGCCGCGATCGCCACCCAAAACATCTTGCTGAAGTTGTGGCAACTTCCACGACTGAGTTTCTTGCTCAGTGTCTTGAACCTGACAACTTAGATTTTCCATTAATGCCAGCCTTTGGTAGTTGGGTAAAGTCTCAACAGGATGAGAACAGCGAGGTTATTGCCTATGGCGTGGTCTATCATGCGACAACAGCACCGATTGATTCTGTTCATCGTGCGGTGGCTCTAGGCTTGAGCCTACAGGAGTTACGCGAACAACAGCCTCAAATTTTCGCAATGCTCCGTTCTGAGATTAAAGTTGTGCTACTCGGCTTTAGTTCTGTTGGCAATATCTATCAACATCTCCCTTCGCAACCTCCTCAAATTCATCAGGCTGTGTATGGTTGTGAAGAATCAGAAATCGAAAACTTTACTGAGGAGTTAAATTTTATAAGAACCTTAGTCCAGATGACCAACGCGCCTGTCGATGAACTAATTGCGGCTGTATTACGCAATGTCTATCAAGTCAGAAAATGCGATCGCAATTGGCTAGTTCAAGCAGGAAGAAAGCTCAGCATTCTATTAAAAGATGACTATGATCGCCTTGGCGCAATCTTAGGACAAGTTCATCCTTGACAAAGAAAACTTGACAAAGAAAAAGGAAAGAAAAAGGTTGGTATCATGAACTATTCGCGCTCAGATTTTGGTCTATCGCCAATTACGAAGCTAAGTACCTCGACATAATTAAAAAACAGAGCCCACATCTGTACCGACTGCTTAGCAGTCGGTACAGATGTGGGCTCGTTTTCTCTAATACAAAAATATAAAATGGCTACGTCATTTTATATTTTTAACCTTAGTACAGGACAAAAAGTTGCAAAAGTAGGCAGGAAGGGGTTTTATAAAAGATAACCACATCACAAATAAAACCCCTATGAAAGAGATTAACCTATTCCGAGAAAATTTACATAAACATCTGCAA
>JBIKYZ010000106.1:0-16189 GCA_044354985.1 Pseudanabaena sp.
CGAAAACTCGTCTGCGAGAATTTGTCAACCTGCCCGAACTGATGGCGATGTGGTGTCAAGTAACCGATATTCAGACTGCCGCGCTTGCCGAAGTCAAAACACCGACACCGCATTACCATGTGATGTCCTGTAAGCCATCCCAAGAGCAGATCGCCTATATGGATAAACTCTGCGATCGCGCTGAGGCTGTAGAAAAACGCAAAGTCAGAGCAGAAGTTGACAATATGCTCAAAATCACAGGCGATGGCTCCAAATCATCAATGCACACGAAACTGGTATCGCCAGATGCTTCAGAATGGCTAGACAACAAACTCTTAGCCTGTGCGTGGAATGTCTGGCAAATCTGGACAATCACGGCGATCTGCAAAGGAACTCAAGCGATCTTTTGCGATCGCAATGCGCCCAAGAAAGATAAGTGGAATAGCTACAGTTATATTCGCGATACTTTGCTGATGTTGGGTATACCTGCTGACCAGATTGCTTTTATCCATGACTATGATACCGATGCCAAGAAAGTCAAACTGTTTGAAGCCATTAATCAAGGTCACATCAGGATTGTCTTCGGCTCCACTTCCAAACTTGGGACAGGTGTGAATATGCAAACTAAGCTGATTGCCTTGCACCATATTGATTGTCCTTGGCGACCATCAGATCTTGAACAACGCGAAGGTAGAGGAGTCAGACAGGGGAACGAATGGAGCGATGTCTTCATTTTCCGCTATGTCACCGAAGGCAGGAATAACCAAGCAGGATTTGATTCGTTCCTCTGGCAAGCGATTGAGAACAAACAACGCATGATTTCGCAGGTGATGTCGGGCGATCGCACCCATCGCACTATCGAAGACATTGATGAGACTGTCCTCAACGCCGCCCAAATGAAAGCGATCGCATCGGGCGATCCTCTAATTATGGAACGTGCTACCCTCGAAGCCGAATTGCAAGGACTAGGAATGCAATTGCAAGCCTATAACGATACGCAGTTTAGGGACAAATCCAAGATTCAGTATCTAGCTGACATGGTAAATACCAACCATCCTGCTAACATTCAGCATATTCAAACAGACCTAGCCACCGTTGCCAAAGCCAACCTGAAGCTATTCATCAGCGATCGCGGGGTGATGTTGGATAAAGCTGTGCTGATAGCCGATCATATTTCTGAACAATTCCAAAAGCTGAGAGATAGCTATCGGTTAACTCAAATGCAAATCGGACAATTTGCAGGACTGAATGTGTATCTGAGCAGATTTGGCTCTGAGGTCAATGGCTCGATTGGTATGAGCATTAGTTCAGGTTATGAATTTAATGTTGATTGCCACAATCCGCATAGTTCTCTTTTGCATGTAGTGAGGAATGCGATCGCTGCCAAATTGAGTACAGCCCAAGAAACTCTTGAACGCGATCGGCAAGAACTACCAATCTTGCAAAAGCGCGTCAGTCAGCCGTTTGATCAGCTTCAGACATACCATGAAAAAGCAAATCGGTTAGAGTTTCTCAAGCAACTGTTTGACACAATTGCTAACGAAGCACCCGTGGATAATGACGATCGAGATCCTAATCTTGATGATGAGGAATTGACCGACTCAAGGGAGATATTTTGGCAACGTGATTCTGTAGTCGCAAAGTTGGAACCACCATCAACAGCGATCGTGGAGGCATTGAGGCAGAGACAGTTTGAGGATTGGGTATCAGGTGACGCTGATAACTGGCTTGAACAAATCGCGCAGATTGTTAGCAATGTTGAGATTGAAATTCCTGTGAATGGCGATCGGCTTTTGCAGTTTCTGCAACCGCAAGTATTCAAGCCTTTGTCTGAATTCATGCTTGTAGAAGGAGGAGGTAAGCAACTTGTGATTCCGCAGAAGAATGTAAATGAGGAGAGAGAACAGTTGAAACTGTTCTAAAACCGTTGTTTCAAAAGAGAAAGTCTTAGCTCTGCGAAGATTTTCTCTTTTGTGATGACTTTATTTGTTGGGATATGTCCGCTTGTGGAAATCCCAAGGCTTTTCTTCTGATCACGCAACTTTCGGGGCATCGGCTTAAATTGATCGGTTGTGGAGGGGATAGGAGAACTATTTTTCAGTGCAGGTGTAGGAATATTACGCTGCATTTTGATTGATAAAACTCTATTCAGGTACACTACCCTCCAAAAATTATGTTGTTACCTACACTCAGTAGGTGTTTTTTGAGACTCAGCATTTATTGAGAAAACCTTTATGCATAAAACATCTTGGGGTTTTTCTACTTTTTGAGACTCATAGTGAGACTATTTAATTGACATAATTTTCAATAAAAAATTTGCTATTGAGGATAGGATCTCTGAAACCCTCACTTTTTCGCGGTAAATATTTTTTTGCCCAAAAGACTTGTTGAATGTAGGTTATTACACTTATTGGTTACTTTATCTGACAAATTATGTAATATTTTAACTAATTAACTAATATAAATATTTATCTTGTAATCTGCAAGACAGTATATAGTTATGCCTACATCTTTCGTCAAATAGAAGTAAGATCTTGTATAGTTTGTTTCAGAAAAATAACAGTAAGATCTGTGAATCTATTTTTATCTCATATTCCTTCGATCGCTGCGGGTGTTGTTGTTGGCGGTGTAGTGATTGCTTCTGGCGGTTCGGGGCTTCAGTCTGGTGTGGCAGCGATCGCAACTGGGGCAAGTGGTTATGCGACATCGGCGTTGCTGATTCAATCACAGGGTAGTAGACAAAGGACAATTGAGCAGGAAAGAGATCGGCTGAAGCAAGATGTTGAACGTCAACGAAATCGATACAAGGAAGACGTGGAGCATCTGAAGAAAGCCTTACCTTTTGGCTCAGAGCTAGAAGATTTGCAACGGCGGCGAGAATTATTGCAACAAAGCGTCAACGAACTTAAACAACAGGAAGAAGATTTACAAGAAAGGGTAAGGCTAGTTCAGCTAAATCCCCCTAATCTGGAAGAATTGGAACAACGTCAGCAGAAAGTTGGTGAGCTAAAAACACAGATCAATGAAAATACAGGACGGTTAAATGCAGTCATTGATCAGATTGCGAAACGAGAAAAGCAACGGGATGGTTTGCAAGAGGTGACTTCACAGTTTTTGCAGAAACAAGAACAGGTCAAGGGGTTGACTGAGAGAGTACAAGAACTCAATCAGCAAGCGGCGGAGCTAGAACTTTTTCGGAGTACCTATGATGCTCTGCATAAAGATTCGCAAAATCTAGAAACTAAAAAGCAGTATCTACAAGCCGAAATTCCTCGTATTGAACAAGAGCGAGATCGCATTTTGGCAGAGATCGTCACAATGGAGGCAAGAGCGCAGCAAGTTGATGGACTGCGGGTACAGATCGAAAATTTAGATGCAGATTTGCGTACTAAACGTTCGGAGTTAGGCAGTTTAAAACGTCAGCTTGAGCAATTAAATTCTGAGAAAAGCTTGTTAGATGGGCAGATTGTGTCTAAAGAAAATGAGTTAAAAGAACTTCAAAAGAAAATTCGTGAAGCTAAAGGCGATCTTGAGGAAATTGAAAATGGGTTTAAACAGGCATTTCAAGCACTAGAAACGCCTATTGAATTAGCTGCAAATCAGCCTAGAATCTTTGCTAGTGAGACAGAATTTTTAACACGCTTTAGACAATATTTGAATGGCAAGGGTTTAATTTTCTCTGAACGTACAGTCAAGGCTTTTCATACCTCATTAAAAGTACAGGATATTTCAGCCTTAGTAATTTTAGCAGGCATTAGTGGTACAGGTAAAAGCGAACTTCCCCAAGCCTATGCTGATTTTATTGGTGCGCCATTGGTAATGTTACCTGTACAACCTCGATGGGATTCTCCACAAGACTTACAAGGTTTTTATAATTACATTGAGAAAAAGTATAAACCTACAGATTTGATGCGTTATTTATATCAACATCAGCATCAATCTAATCTTAAGGGAAGAATAGTTATAGTTTTGCTTGATGAAATGAACCTTGCAAGAGTGGAATACTATTTTAGTGATTTCCTTTCTAAGTTGGAAACTAGAAGAAGTAAGAAAACATACCTAGACTTGGAAGCAGGTAGTTTAAAGCTAAAAGATGAACAAAAGCAAGTTCTTATTCCTAATGAATTTTTATTTGTTGGCACAATGAATGAAGATGAAACTACCCAATCGCTTTCCGATAAAGTGCTAGATCGAGCCAATATTCTTACCTTTGGTCGTCCACCTGATTTGCAATTGCGTGGGCGTAAGCAAACAAGTCCACCAATACCCACCTATGTATCTTGGGATGCTTTTCAGGACTGGACAAAAGAGCCTAGTGCCGACCTAACAGAAAAGGTCAAATATTATGTAGATGCCGCCAATAACATTATGGAATCATTGGGTCGTCCTTTTGCCCATCGGGTGTTTCAGGCATTTACTAAATATGTTTGCAACTATCCCAATGCCGATCGCGATGAGGTGATTCGTAATCAGGCGATTGCCGATCAATTCGGTCAGAAACTCTTACCAAAACTACGCGGCGTGATGGTCGAAGAAAAAAATGTCAAGGATGCATTGGATGACATGGAACGCCTGATTTCTGGTTTAGGAGATAATGCGCTCAATCAAGCTTTTGACAAAGCGCGTAACGGTCAGTATGGACAGTTTCAGTGGAAAGGTATGGTTTATCCCCAAGATTGAGATTGAATTTATAAGAATCAAGGTGATCAACCATGTTAATTTACGTTAGCCTCGCCGATTATTTGCAAGATAAGCCATGTATAGATAGCTTGCCTCAATTGCGCGGAAGCGATCGCCCTTTTTTAGTGTTGCAAGGCGATGAAGAGCTTAGCAATCAATATACATTTTTAATAGAGCGACAGCCTAAGATCTATGAAATGGGCTTTCCTTGGGTGCAAGTTGCTGATTGGGAAAAACAAAAAGCAATTTTTCAGAAGCTTAGTATTGAAATAAAAACAGGAGAAATAATCGAGTTAAATTTAGCAGATGAAGTATTAGATGAGACGCAAATTAGTAATAATGAAAATGAAGTTGAGAAATTAAAAAAAGAGCTTGGTAAACGATGCGATCGAATAACAGCCGATACGATTGCTCTATTTATTGGGCTATTTGATGCTTTGTCTGGAAAGGAAAAATATGGTTCCCAATCCCCATGCTTTCTAATTAATATTCCACAGCTTTTAGTTGAGCTAAGTAAAGAAGATGCAAAATTACCCTTAGTACTTGCCCTCAACCGCCGCTATGAATTACGCCATAAATTAGAAATGCTTGCACCAAAATTGCGATCGCAACTAAATCGCAAAGCAGAAATGATACCTCTGGGACGTATTCAGGAAATGGATGCTTACTGTTTAAGAGATTATGTTCGCCGCCCTGGGCATAATGCGATCGAAAAGGCAGGGGCTAGGCAAGAATTGATGGGTATTCAACGTTATCAAAATTTTAATACTCCCGAAAATCGCTTTCTCAAAGGCTTTTGCAATCTATTACACCTAGAATGTCGTGAATATCAGGACAGAGATGAGGCGAAACGTTTAGAAAGAGCTATTGATCGCTTTCGTCAGGAGCCAAGCGTACAGGCAATTCCCCGTGCAGATGCTTTCGCGATCAAACCTAACTATGTCTTACAACAAAATCCGATTTATCGTAGTTTTTATCAAGCCTATCTCGATTATTTAAAGCGGCGCAGTGAAAAAGAAAATATCTGGGGCTTTCGTCAAGCTCTTTTAGTAGATGTGGTGACAATTCTATTTGTTGCGGCGTTGTTAAATATTGAGGGGAGTTACATTCATTCCGTCGCATCCATTAATGTCTCGGATGTACCAAACTCTGGTCGATATTTATTGATGGATTCACCACTAATCATTGATTGCATATTACAAACGGCGGCTTTTACCTTTGAAATTATTCAGCCGACTAACCCCAAGTCAGGCGATTTAGAACTAAAAGTAAAAATGCAATCTTTTGCTGCAAATATATCGAAAAGTCCCAAGGACAAAAACGATATATTGCCAATCTGGATTTTTTGGTACAAGCCAAGCAATGCAATCTTAGAGTCGATGGCACAGGATCAACAGAAAGTAAATATTTGTCTTTATCTATATGAAAATCTTTCTACAATTGATGATATAACGGCAAATAATAGTCAAGTACAAATATGGAAATTACCCAATCCTATTGATAAAAATCTTGAAGAAGGAATGACATTTATAACTAATAAACTCTGTAAAGCTTTTTGGGGATGGGTAACATGAGTTTAGTCTTTGAAATAATTCAAACTGTACTAAGTGAGCCAAGTAAATTTATTCGAGAACGGGCTGAATTAAACCTACCTGATCTTACGAGTTCTTTTCCATTTCGCAAAAAACAAAGGGAAGCGGTGGAACTTTCTTTGTCTAATACACCTGTAGTGGCGATCTCAGGTACACCCGCCAGTGGAAAAACTGAAATTGCTTTAGCGGCTCTAGCAACAGCGATCGCTCATCAACGCTCCACTTTACTTGTTGCTCCCTTTGCTAGTACTTTTAAGCGGTACATGCAACTACCCTTACCACCTTTAGAAATTACCAGTGATCGCGACTATCGCCAAAATGTGAAGACATGGCTAACTCAACAACTTAGCAAACCCAAACTAGATTTTTTACCATCCCATTGGTTACAAGATTCACTTTTTGAAGAATTACAAACCAAACGAGATCGCCAATTTTGGCTAAAGTTACTTCGGGAAGAAGATCCATTACAAAAGACCAAAAAACTAACTCAAGCGATCGCAGAAATATTTCCGACCATTCATCCCAAGCGACAGGAACTTTTAGTCTATCGGTTAAGCAAATCAGAAACTTTATTAGAACAGAGAGAACTTCTACATCAAGACTATACAACGCTTTCTGAGTATGGCATTGAGCAAATTATTGATGCGGCTTTACCTCATATCAAAGCACCTATATTATGCTTGAGCGACCGCTTAGCACTGTTGGGAGAGCGAACCTTTGATTTAGTCATTGTTGAAGATAGTCATTATCTTGACGATTCTAGATTAACAGCGATCGCTAACTGCGCGAAGAAAATCGTATTATTAGGGGAATTAAGAGAACACAGAAATTTATTTGATAAACTATTTCAAAATTTATCACCCGCATATCGCATACAACTCACCGAAAATCATCGGCTTCATCCAGACTTAGCCCACAAAATTTTTACCGCCTTATATCCGCTACAATCCACGCCTTACACCCCATCTAGCTACAAGCACAGCCCACTATCTCAAGGACAGTATCGTTTAAATTGGCTCAACATCAAAACCGTTGAACAAATACCCAAAGTATTACAGCAATCCCTAGAAAGCGTCTCTGAGCAACAGTCGTACATTCTCACTTTTTCATCAGGGTTGTGTGAGCGCCTACAACAAATCCCCTATTTGTCCAAATTTAATATTAGTACTGTTAAAGACTGGAATGGGAGAGAATGTCAAACTTTATGGATTATTTGCGATAAGTCTGATCAGGTTCAACCCAATTCAGCAAATCTCTGTTTAGCTTTAACTAGAGCCAGCAATACGATTACCATAATTGGCGATTGGGAGTATTATCAAAAAATCTTTGATTCTCTAGGCTCGGATTTCCATTTTGTACGCGCTATTGCAATTAAAGAGGATTAAATTATGCAAATATTTTGGGAAGTTACGGGTTATTACGAACGTCTTACTGATGGCGCAAAAACGGTTTCTAAAACATCATTAGCAAATCTATTCACCGATCTTCGGGCGATCGCCACCGAGCAAAAACGCTATCACTTACCCGCCGTTCATCAATCATTCGGACTTAACTTTTTACCCGTTAATGCTGTAACTCACCTGATGCAGCAAACATCAGGGAGATCTCCTCTGCTTGCCGATCAAACTTTACGCCCGTTTATTCAAAATCCCAGTGATCTGAAATCGCAGCAATTTCAATACCGCTTTGTAAGCAATCAACCAACTAGAAATTTTACTGAAAAACTAGAATCTGATGATCCACAAATTCCTAGTGATTTTGGCGATCGCTGTGAAGGGACTTATCAAGTTCTACTCAGAAAAACATCTAATTCCATTATTCAAAAAGTCCAAGCGGAAGCAGTTACCAACCTTAATCAGTTCATAAAAACAGAACCTGTGGCTGTCATAAATTTAGCACTTCGCAGTAGAAATCCTGAACTATTTGCCATTCCTCTACCTAATGATTGCACAGCATGGATTCAACCCATAGAATTACATCGAGCTTTACAGCGAACCATTCATATCCTACGCAACGAATCTACAAATAATTTTCCTAATGATGATTTGACGGAAACTGTCGAAAAACTTATCAAGGCTTATCGAGCTAAATATCCTGAGCCAGTAATTATTAGCGATCTCATTCCTGATTTAACTATCGCAAATGTCACAACGACAAAAGTGGTTAAAATTGGTAAGGGTATTCACCGCCAGATCTTAGAAGAATTAATTGCTAATGCCCAGAAATTTCTCTTGATCTGTAGTTATCGCCTTGAAGATCAAGCGATCGTGCAAATGATTACCGAAAAATCAAAACAAATCCCTATTTGGATTCTCACCGATTTTAGTAATGACGTACAAGATCGAGTAGACAGCAATATGGATGCTCAGAGAGAAAGTGATCCAAAGTATGCTAATTCTGATCTCAAAAAAAGAAAATGCTTAGGAATGTTGAGAAAAGCTAACTTAGGCTTTAGAAGTGGCAATTTCCATCTCAAAACTTATATTAGCGAACAATCAGCTTATCTAGGTTCTTGTAACCTCACGGGAGGAAGTCTTGAACGCAATGGAGAGGCAGGGATGTTATGGCAGAACACCTTAGAACATCAGTTTCTCGTTGAATATTTTCGCTACCTATGGACACACCAAACCACATCCCAATCGATACCTTCATCCAATGGCTTTTGTATCGAAAGCCTCGAAAAGTTTAGCGGTTCTCCACCTCAGAGCGATCTCTTACTCGATCATCATGCATTTAAAAAAGATCTATCCAGTTCTCTTAAAAAGTTTTCTGGACAAGAAATTAGGATATACACAAGAAATTTCCAACCGCTATCACTACAGCTTAATTTGCTCACTAATCCGCGCAATCGCATTTCCTTTGGAAGTTATAATGCTACAAGTCTACAAGCTAGAAAAATCCACAATCTTCATGCCAAAATTATTATCATTGGCTCACAAGTTGCTTACATCGGCTCTCAAGATTTTACTTTTAGCTACAATCCATTGCTTGATCTAACTTACAAGACCACCGATTCGCAAGAAATCAAATTAATTACGAAACAAATTCAAAAATTAGATTAAAGCCATGAGTACACTAATTAATCTCGAGTCCTATCTTGAATGCTGCCAATACGCCCATCTGTTTGCAGAAGATCCCGAAAAATTAATTCCTAGTCTAAATGGTTTACCTCTAGCATATCGAGATTTTTGCCGTCGTCACCAATCTCAGTCATTTTTGCCAGTTTCTGCATTAGCGATCAACCAACCCAAAAATCTCTCCCCACGCAAGAGTCAATTACCGCAACAACCCATCGGTTTACCATTAGACGACACTTCCTCAGAACAAATATTTATCGTTAGAGAAGCAAATTCTTTCGTTTTGCGAGCGCTTCAGTCTCGTTATTATATCTATGCCAATGTATATCGCTACTGGAGTTATGTAGAACAACTACAACAGTTTACTAACTTAGATAAATTAGTTATTTATGATCTGGATAGCTTTACCCCAGCGCAAATTACTCCTCTCACATTTCAAAATTATAGGAACGCGCCATATCCTATTCCCATTATTGATATGCGATCGCCTAAACAATATGATTCTCTCAAACTGTCTCAGCCTTACGAGAAAATATACAATTCAATTTGTCTCGCGATCGCCAACAAGATACTTCAAGATTTAAACATTGACATAAATAGTCGTTTAGAAGTTGCCAACTACATCAAAAAAATCAATCTTTTTCAAAACATTGAATTTACTTCTTCCGAGGATATTTCCTTAATTCTAAAAATTAATGGTCGATTCTATTTCTATAATTTATCTCAGAAAAATCTTGAAGACATAATTTCTCGCCATCTTCCTATTTTTGATCTGAATCGTGTTATCAGTGAAAACCCAAACCATCAAGTTGTTTTATTCAGTAGTTACGCAAAACTATCAGGAATCAAAATAGCATTACAGCAACAATTTCAAAATACTTTATTTGTCCCAGATCTAAACATCAAGAGTGGTTTTCGTGAAATCTGGCAACAGAAAGCAGAGCGTAACTTTGCTCTATTCGGGCAACATTTGGATCGAATTAGTTTCTCCGTGAGAAGAGCAAGCGAAAATATTGAAATCTGCTTGCCAGATCAAATCTGTTATGAAGGAGAACAAGAAGCGATCGTATATGGTGAATATCCAAAAGATGGAAAATTAGAACAAAATTTTTCGCTCAAAACTAAAGATGTTACTTTACCATTTCGGATTAATGATAAGCCATTTTATATTAACAATGAAACAGATGTAGAGTCTGAACCAGGTATAGAGCAAATTTATAAAATTGAAAATCAATACTTTAATGAGACTTCTAATTTAGATATAAGAATTCGCTTTCGTCTGCAACCAGGTCTTGCACCCAAATTAGAAATCTTAGATAACTACAAACGAATAATTGATTCTAAATTAATTGATCTGGATCAAAGTCTTATTCAAGCTCTAAAAACTTTAGGTTTTATCCCGATTGAGAAAATATTTGAGGCAAGAAAAACGAAAACTATACCAACTATCAACATAATGCAAAACGTTGAAAATTCTTTTACCAGCTTGTTATTAACTAACTTAAATCACTTAATCAATAAATTTGAGTTAATTAATATATCAAGTATACTTAACATGAAAGAATTCAATCAAGCTAATTCTAACAAACTGTATAATGAAATCAAAAGTATTACCGACAGCTTATGTGATTTTAAAGATCAGATTGGTGATAGACTTTCAATTTTCTACTTCCCAGATTTAAACATAAATGGTATTATCCACATTGTTGATAAATATCAAAAGCTCGTAGAATATTCTTTGAATCTTATCTCTAGTCTATATAAAATAAGAGCGCTATATCGAAAACTAGTTGAAGAAAACAAACCTATTTCAAAATATATAAAGCGTTTGCAGTTTTCTATAATGCGATATATTGAGACTGTTATACTTATTACAGGCAAAAGCTATTTGTTAACTACTGCCTCATCAAAAAAACTTTTCTTTAATGACAAATCGGACGAATTATACGGTATATCATCGAATCTCTACTGGCAAAATCTAGCGAGAATGTCTTGCTCTTCAGAGTTGCAAGACTATTATTTTGACAGATTCCGTACAGTCATTCCACATCAAGGAAAATTTATTCCATTCATTTGGGGTTATGCAAGAATTCTAATTTGGTATTTTGACTTTAGTAGACTTAATGATATCAAGTTGTTTGAAAATCATTTTTGTATGCTATTAAATTATTGTTTAAATAATTTAGATAATAATTCTAGTTACTTGCAAGATGCTCTAATTACACTTATTTATTTGCTCACATTCCGTGAAATCGATCCTCACTTTGTTGAGCAAGGTTCTGAAGCTTATAATCAATCTAAAAAATTATGTGAGAAATTGGCACATACTGAAATCAAGTCTAAAAATGTAGAATTACCATTAAATCAATTTTTTGAGCAGCTAATTGATGGCTCTGCCACCCAAGAGCAAGTCAGTAATAGTAATATGATTGAAATTGATTAATTTAAAAAATTTTTCTTTAGCGATCCGAAACTAAATTTTGACTCCAAGTAATTAGGTTCGCTCATGTAGGGAATCAGGTGAAACTTGATTTTGCTTAAAAATTTTATCTGTCAACTGTAAGGATCGCATTTGCCCCCTTTAACTAACTTCACCTACTTACCCATATGAGCGAGTTTTTAAGATTGCCACAGAATTGTCTTTGCACAAGCAATTGTTCTAAGGCTCAGAGCTTGTCAAAATTCCTTAGCAGGAGTTTTATTGAAAATTAATTTGAGGAAAAGGATTGAACCAATGAGCTTGAAATACAATCTGTCGGATTTACCAACTGGAAGTGAATCAAGGCAGAGCCATGTAGAATTTATTCGCGTAAATCTCGAATTAATGCTAGCCGTAGCATGGAATGGCTACGAAAGTGAAGGAAGAGGAGCGATCGTCATTGACGTAAGCCTATCCAAAGCATCACAAATTGGCATAAATCCATATCAACGTTGGCTGAACTCGGAGAGCTATGGTAGCTATCTGAGTCTTGCCACTGTCAAGAGAATAGCCACAGAATCAGGCTATCCAAATCCCTTTCAAGGAGAAGAAAAGAGGCAAATCAACGAATATAAGCCAGAAAAGCAAGTAGTAGTATGTTTCATCCGTTCCGATGGCGGATTTAGCTCCTATGTAATCGCCCATCCATTTCTAACCGCAAAACAAGCTTACGAAGCCAATAAATCAAGGCTAGAAGCCGAGTTTGCCGTGGATTCACCCACCTAAAACTTGCAACGATTCTAACCACCCAAAAGCCTCCTGATTTCAATCGGGAGGCTACTTTTTTATGGAAATAAATATGACATTACATAGAACCAAAAGTATCTTGTGCGGGCTGCTGCTATTAGCGATCGCCATCCAACCAGAGCATCATCACATCGAAGAAAAGCATCCGCAAATCCACAGGCAAACGCGCCGTCAGCGCAAGTATTGGCATAAAAAGCCGAAGAGTGCTTAGAGGCGATTAGCTTTTAGCTTTTAGCTTTTAGCTTTTAGCCAATCAATATTCAATAAAACCAACCAATAACCAATAACCAAAAGCTAACGGCTAACAGCTAATAGCCAATAGCTAACAACTAAAACAATGAATACAACAGCAATGATTGCTACACAGCAAGATCTGATCGACAAAGGAGCCGAGTACTTAGGAGACTTGATTGCATGGTCAATTTGTTCTGAAACTCGACTGAGCGAACAAACACTGAAGCAAGCAGCCCAACAAGTCAACCTAGACTTTGGCTATTTGCCTGAAAGTCCCAACAAACTGAGCGCCTTCAAACATGCCCGTTCCAAAACTCAAACCCAACTCACCAGTCACGATCTGTTAATTCGTCAAATCTCGAATAATGGCGTACTGGTATATGGATTTGTCCTAGAGAACAAGAACGAGAAAGACAAAAAGCTCCGCTATAGCCAACTTGCCTCCTATAGCTTTGATAAAAGCAACGAATCAACCAATTGGAAACAAGAAGACTGGAGTAGCGAACATGAATCACTGATTGACATGGCAAGAACCACCTTTGACAAATGGTATGCATGGAGTCAAGAGATCACCAGCAAAGAAATCCGCGCCATGCTGACTGAATTTGTCAAAAAGTCTGGAGTCCCATTTCGAGAAAAAGGCGGCACATACTTTGTCGCCCGTCGGTTTAGGACAGAACTGAAAGCATTTCGGGAATTGCTACCCCTAATCGGCATGTAATCAGGATACGTGTAAAACAGTGCCACGAAACGCTGAAGCATTTACTGAGATTACTCTTGAACGATCTCAATTGGCAAGCTAACTGCCAGATCCAAAGGTTCGGGAATAGTCGTCAGATCGACAACATAGTCGCCATAACGCTTTAAATGTCTAGTCAGATAAGGACTCAAAGTAGAGAGTAACACGCGGTCAACCTTATGCCCCTCATCAACCAAACTCCGTACCGCAGCAGAAATATCCACAGTATTCTGAAAAATCACCGCACTGGCAACTAAGTCGAGATACTTGAGCCGCTTCTCTTGTTCTTCAGGATCGTGGTCTGTAAGTACCCCCTGCTTACCAAAAAATAACCAGTCCAGAAAATTGTGATAGCCTTCGACAATATTGGTGCAAGCTGTAATCTCCTGACGTAAAGCGCGGTCGGAAATATATTGCAGCAAAAACAACGTTCTAACTACCTGTCCCAAGGCTTGAAAAGTCTGGTACAGGCGATTCTTGCGACTATTACTCCCTAATCTTCGCAAGATCGTAGAAGGCATCAACTTACCCGCCTGAATGGACAAAGTTACACGAATTAAATCCTGCCAATGAGTCTGAATCAACTTCCAATCCACCACATCCGTAAATAACGGATCGATGTATTTATACACAGCCTCTTGACTGGGGCGAAAGAACTTATAATCCTGCCAGTTGCGAATCCGAGGCATCAGCTTGATTCCCAATAGATAGGACAAAGCAAAGACAGTCAATGATTGACCTTGAGTATCTGCATGTAAGGTGTCTGGTTGAATATCCGAACTGTTCTTCAGTAACCCATCCAAGATATACACTGCCTCCCATACTCCACATGTAATAAAGTGGGTGAACAGCGCAATGTAAGTATCTGAGACATGATGGTAAGCAATCCCACCATAACCGCCATAGCGGATATGGTACTCTGACATCAAACTGTTTTCATGGATCTGAAACTTGCTTCCATCAGCGGCGGCGCGTTTCCCCGTTCCCCAAAACTTGGGCAACGGGAGTAAATTGTAAGCATTAATCAACTCCCGTATTGCTGCTTCGATTTGGCTGGTTTGAATATGTAGTCGATTGATGCGCGACAACATCTGTCCGTTGATCAGTCCGCGTGTATGACGTGCTGTTTGATAGGGACCAAGGTTACACCCATAGCCAAACACAGCCAGAATATATCGCTCAGTGGGTTGGTCTATTTTAGCCTCAGAGCCTGAAGCTAATCCAAAATGCCGCGTCCAGTTGAGCCAATGTTCCACATTGCACAGGATATCCAATACGCTCCGCTCTGGCAAACGTTCCCAAATCTTAGCTTCGAGTTCATCGGCACCAGACGGTTTCACTTCTGCTACCAAACGTTTGAGGACGGGTGCTCCAACTTCGTTAATGGTAATCTGACTGCCATCTTGACAGATCTGGTCAACTGTCTGTGCCACCTCTGTTAATTGCTGTTTTAAAGCAGCCACAAAGGACTCAGCGGTTACTGGTAAACCGCTTTGCATTCTATAACTTGCCAAGTCGTGTTCACATTCTTCCCATGAAAGTAACTGTTCGCGAAAGTCGGCGTATTGCTCGGAACCAGCGACAAAGATATCTCCTGTCTTCAGCTCAGCCGCTAAATAGGTGAAGATGCACACTTCCAGATGAACTCTCGACAGTACTTGCTCTTCCCCACGCTGTTCCACCACCAATCGTCTCCACCGCTCACTGATGAAACTCAAATCGAGATCGTCGCTGGGTAAATATTTACTGCGCCGCTGTTCGTGCTTCAACACAAACGCCAAAGCTACAGGTAACGATAGATCTTGAGAGGTCGATTGAAGCTCCAAAGATCTGACCAATTCAAATAGCAACGGACGATAACGACTGAAAAAATGCCGAATTAATGGTAAATAATTATCGCTGTTGTAAGTCGTAATTGCCTGACAGCGTTCGAGTAGCTCGGCGGAACCACCATGAGACTGTAGTAGGGCTTGCACTTGACTTCCGAATGTTTGTTCGTCAGGATGATCGACAGACACCTCTAAAATCTCCGCTAACACCCCTAGCATCACTTCAGTTTGCTTGAGATGTTGTTCTCTGAGTTCCACCAACCGTTGGCGGGCAAGGTAGTGAATTTTCCGCATCCGCTTGAGAAACAGATCGACCAAATAATCTCTGGTTTTAACTTGCGCCCGATAGAGTAAACACACCAGTAAAGCGTGTCGTTTATTAGTTTTGATATCTCGAAAATCCGAAATGTCCAGCGCTTTAGCTTGAGCAGCAAAAGATTGAATCTTACTCTTCGCAATCCCCGCTAACAACCGTTGGGCATTGCCAAAAGACATCAACTTGTCAAATTTAGATTGCAACTGAATGATGTGGGAAAGTCTAACACTCTTGGGCGGAGATTTGAGTAAATTGAGCGTGACCTGACCTTCGACGGGTTGAGATAAGAGTAGCTCGTCTAAAAAAGTCTGCTCCGCAGGGGTTAACTTTGATGCCACCTGTTGAAATAATCTGCGATTGGTAATCGAACGTACATTGCCAGCTAGGCGATCTAAGAAAGCATTTAAGAATGCAAGGGCGCACCAAAACAGGTATAAATACTGATGAAGTCTAGTATCAACCAGTCAAGATGCGCCAACCCTATAATACCGATTTATCAAGCAAAGAGTGGGAAATA
>JBIKYZ010000107.1:0-16179 GCA_044354985.1 Pseudanabaena sp.
ATTATTTCCCACTCTTTGCTTGATAAATCGGTATTATAGGGTTGGCGCATCTTGATAGGCTAATACTTGACTGCATCAGTATTTATACCTGTTTTGGTGCGTCCTTGCATTCTTAAATGCTTTCTTAAATATGGTTCCCCCCAGAATTGGGGGGCTAGGGGGGCAAAAACTACAATTCTTAAATGGGTTCTCATAGAGAGTAAAGCTGTGCTCTAGCAACTTCTTTTCAATAACAAGTTCACGAATTGTCATGAGAATATCCTCATATTGCCTATTTCGCACCTACGATTTTACTATGACCCAATTGGCACTGTCATAAACCGACGCTCGCGGTCAGCCGCGTATGCAATACAGGCTTTAAAATCTTCCCGTGTTAGATCAGGAAAATCTTCAAGTATTTCTGCTTCGGTCATATTAGAAGCCAAGTATTCAAGCACTTCATAAACTGTAATTCGCAAACCACGCACACAAGGCTTGCCACCTCGCTTATTTGGCTCAATCGTGATGTAATTTCGGTAGTTCATATTTGTAGCCTAAAGAATAGGGCGGCACAAGCCGCCCTTTTTTTATTTTACTCTACACCTTCAATGCGGTCTTCGAGTTCTTGATATAGCTCACGCAATCTATCCAGATTCTCTTCACTGGTTTCCCAATAGCCGCGACCATTGACTTCTAGGAGAGTACCAACAATCTTACGGAACGAATTGGGGTTGAGATTTTTGAGGCGATCGCACATCTCTTTATCATTTACATAGACATCATTGACATCTTCATAAACCCAGTTATCCACGGCTCCAGCCGTTGCCGACCAGCCCATTGTGTTCACAAGGCGCTTCGAGATTTCGCGCACACCTTCATAACCACTCTTGAGCATTCCCTCATACCATTTAGGATTAAGAATCTTGGTGCGGGTATCGAGGCGGACTGTCTCAGTCAGGGTGCGGACTTGAGCATTGGCTGTAGTGGTGTCAGCGACAAAAGAGGCGGGTTTTTTGCCATCTTTACGGAGACTGCCAACGAGCTTAGTGGGGTCAGAGTCGAAGTAGTGGGAGACATCGGTGAGACTGATTTCTGAGGAATCCAAGTTTTGGAAGGTCATGTCAACGGTCTTCAGTGAGGCTTCATAAATCTGACGCTGTTGAGTATTGCTGACATTGCCGCCAAAAGCGAAGGACTTGCGCGATAGATACATCTGTTGCAATTCTTCTTCGTTTTCCCATGTGCTGTTTTCCACAGCGAGGTTAACGTTGGAGGAATAGGAACCCGATGAGTTACTGAATACGCGGGTGGCGGCTTGGTTGATGGTTAAGCCAAATTCCTCTGCTTGGGCGATCGCATGTTTGCGGACAAAGTTCATTTCCAAAGGCTCATCGGCTTCGGCTGCCATTCTCACGGCGCGATCGATTAAGTCCATTTGATTCACGAATAAGTCACGGAATACGCCTGAGCAGTTGACAACCACATCAACGCGAGGTCTACCCAGTTCTTCGAGCGGTGTTAACTCTAAACGATTGATGCGACCGAGGGCATCGGGCATGGGCTTCACGCCGATCATGCAGAGAACTTGCGCGAGGGATTCGCCGTAGGTCTTGATGTTGTCGGTTCCCCAGAGGACGACAGCGATCGTTTCGGGATAGACTCCATTGTTGTCTTGACGCTGACGCTCTAACAGGCGATCGACTACAGTTTTCGCGGCTTGGACTGCGGCACTCGTGGGGATCGAGTTGGGGTCGAGAGCGTGCATATTCTTGCCAGTGGGCAGCACTAGGGGATTGCGGATTGGGTCTCCTCCAGGGCTAGGCAGAATATAGTCACCTTCGAGGGCGCGAATTAGACCGCCGAGTTCATTGTCGGCAACAATTTGTTTGAGACAGAATTCTAAGAACTCAAATAGAGGCTTGATGTCGTCTTTATTGATGTTGGCATAACCATTTTCTTGGAAAACTTCGATCCAAGGTTCGGTTTTACCCATTTTAAAGAAGTTGAGAACCGAGAGTTTGGAAACTTTGCCATCATCATCGGCTTTCGCTTTTACCAATGCACCCACAGCTTTATTAGCGATCGCCCTAATACCAGACAACAATTCCACATCGGCATAAATGCCTTTATCGCTAGACTTGTAAAGCTGTTCGATATCGCGATTGATCGCTTCACACATGATCCGCAACAAAGACTTCATATTGTCTTCAGGGCGATCGAAGCTAGCGATACTAGTCAAAACATCGGTGACATCTTCCACTTTCGGAGGTTCGCCGACAATGTGTAAACCACAGGGCAGAACTCGCGATTCGATTTCCATCAGCTTGTTATAAACCTGACCGATGACGTTATCGCGTCCCTCTAGATCCATCTCCTTCGCATCAGTGTCAGGAAGTTCCACATCCTTATCCAGATTCACCAAGCGCACTTTATCCATAATCGTGTTGGTGATTTGGATACCGCGACTACCAGTCCGCAAATCTTTGTAAGAAGCAATCAGTTCGCTCAGTTCTTGCAAATTACGGCTCAAACCTGCATTTTCAGGAGCAGGAGTGATATAGCTGATGATTGTGGCATAACCGCGACGTTTAGCGATCGTGGCTTCCGATGGATTGTTTACGGCGTAGTAATAGATATTTGGCAGCGCACCAATCAGGCTATCAGGGAAACATTCCCCTGACATACCGACTTGCTTCCCTGGCATAAATTCCATTGAGCCGTGAGTACCGAAGTGGAGGACAGCATCGGCTCCCCAGATATGATTGAGATAGGTGTAGTAAGCAACGAAGCCGTGATGGGGTGAGGCGGATTTGCTAAACAGCAAGCGCATCGGATCGCCTTCATAACCAAAGGTTGGCTGCACGCCGACAAATAGATTGCCATATTGCTTACCGTAAATCAGCAAATTCTGTCCATCGGAATTCAGATGTCCAGGGGCGGCTCCCCACTGCTCGATAATGCGATCGACATAGGGGGTATTTGCTTCATACTCAGGTACAGACATCTTGTAAGCAACGTTCAATTCGGGGCTGCCGACCATTGCTTCAGGATTATGCAAGATATCTTCCATCATGTCGTGGGATGTCTTGGGCAAGCCTTGGACATCATAGCCATTGTTACCAAGGGCTTCGGCAACTTTATGAATGGAAGAGAATACATCCAAATAAGCAGCCGTACCGATATTGCCTTTATCAGGTGGGAAACTGAAGATCGTGATTGCTAGCTTCTTCTCGTGACGGGGCTTACGGCGGAGGTTAGCCCATTTGATCGCACGATTAGCGATGGTTTCGAGGCGATCGCCGATCGCGTGAGATCTTCCCGTCATACTATCGCGCCCCGAAAGCACAATCGGATCGAGTCCGCCGTCAAGTTCTGGTAAAGCAACTTGCAAAGCGACTTGCACAGGATGCAAACCAAGATCGCTATCTTGCCATTCTTCGGTGGTTTGGAATACGAGGGGTAAAGCCACCATGTAGGGACGGTTCAGCTTTTCGAGAGCTTTGATTGCCTTGGGGTGATCTTGCTTGGCTGGTCCACCGACTAAAGCAAAACCTGTCAGTGAAACAACACTATCCACGATCGCCCGATCCTTTTGCTTAGGATCGTAAAAATATTCTTCAACTGCATTGGAGAAATCCAAGCCCCCGTTGAATACGGAAATTACTCGCGCCCCAAGAGATTCCAATTCTTGTACCATCGCCACATAATGCGCGTCATCGCCTGTAACAAGGTGAGTTCTCGCCATCAGCAAGCCCACGCATGGCGCGAGGGGATCTTTCATGTCATCAGAAATATCTTCGCGAGCGTTAAACCAGTTTAAATAATCAGCCGTAGTCTCGAACATCTTTGGCGCAAGTGGATGCCAAAGCCCCTTTTCCAAGTATGTGACGGGATCTTTAATGATCAGATTTGCGGAACCAGTTTCTTTAGCTCTTGCCTTGACACTGGGCAAATAATTTTGGGCAAGCATCAACAAGAAATTTTCCAGATTTTCAGTCGAGCCGCCGAGCCAATATTGGAAGCTCAACATAAAGTTGCGAGCATCCTGTGCCTTGTCCATCGGCATATATTTGAGAATCTTCGGCAGGGTCTGCACAACCTTGAGCATACTGTCCTGAAAAGAACTCCCCGATTTTTCTTTGCGCTTACGCATAAACTGGGCGATCGCACTCTTGGACTGCCCCAGATTTTCCATGCTGAAGCTACCCATTTTATTGAGGCGCATCACCTCTGGCATTGATGGAAATACCACACAGGCGGAAAGGCGATCGCGATGAGGCGCAACAGCGAGAGCGATCTTAGTTGCAAGATCATCAATAAAAATTAGCGATGCGATGAAAATATCAGCGTTAGCAATATCCTCTTTGAATTCCTCGTAATTTTCGGGACTCCGAATATCCTCAATTAGGTAGCCACTCACCTCGATCGCAAGGTTAGGATTGTTTTTATTAATTGACTTTACAGCCGCCGACATAGCGCTCTGATATTGAGGTTCAAGCACTACATAGACCAACTTCATTAAGACCCGACCCTGTAGATTTTCGGGAATGATACGTCTACTTGATAAAGATGCGATCGGTGGCGCAGAAGTGAACATGCAGTCTCCTTAAATTACAGTCCTGATTTTTGGGAATTTTAAATTTGGCTGATTCGTTATTTGTTGATCAAACTGTTACGTAAGGTAACAATTGGCAACTAAAGATTTATACCTACTCACTATTTAATACCAGACAACCATTGCAGTGGTTGATTTTGGGCGATAAATGCAATAATTTGAAATTGATTCGTTTACATTTCGTTACATTTCTTAAGCTTTATGACAGCAAAATGTAAATATTTTTTAAATCTCTTGAAGAGTCTTAAGCTAAAATCGAATCCATATATAGCAATCCTAATCGGCTTGAGAGAGAGTGCGCCCCAAAGGGGCGCACTCTCTCTCAAAATATATCAATTCCACAAATGAATTAGGATTGCTATAAATCTAACAACAAGCAACGAACTGGGAGAAAATCGTTATGACATGGCAGCAATCTGTAATACCTCTGCATCGCTTTTATAGTTGCTTGCCTTACTTATTACCCATATCGGCAGGCGTAATCTACGGTGCTGTCTTATTTCAACAGTTCCCGCTCCTAGTACTTCCATTCTTTCCATTTATTTGGCTATATGGCAATGTTTTAGCATTTCCACTAGTGCCTGTACTTGGTTTGACAGGTGAATTTTTCTTGTTTATGGGTTTATTCTTTTTGATCGTAAGAGATATTCGTATACCTCATTTTATTCGCTTTAATACAATGCAAGCTTTGTTAATGCAAATTGTATTATTTATTGTTCAGCTTTTGTTTCAGGTTGTCCAACAATTGTCTAACAATGGTTTACCATCAGTAATCAGCGCAACCATTGCCAACACAATATTTATCGGTACGACGCTAATAGCTGGTTATGCTATTTATCACAGCATTAAAGGCGAATATTCTGATATTCCTACCCTTTCCCAAGCTGCATCATTTCAGTGTGAATTATAAACTTTATATACTATCTATCCAATTTTAATTATGGCAAAACGTAGTTCAACAAATTATTTAGATAGACTATATAGCACCCTATTATATTTATTCCCAATGGCTGCTGTAGTTTCCATAAAAATTTATGGTCAAATATTGATGTTGTTTGGATTTGCTGACTTTTTAGTTGCGCAATTCAGTCCGCTAGGTTATGCACTGCTTCCTTTTTCGTTTGTGGATAAAATTCTTTCTATTAGGATAATTGACTTTATCTCGATCCGCTTTGTTTCTTGGTTTTGTATATTTATTTTTGTGGTTAGAAGCTACAAGGTAAATCATTTTACACGCTTCAATGCTATGCAGGCTCTAATGTTAGATATTGTTGTTACTCTTGTTGAAGTGATAGTTAATATTTTATGGGAAACTATCGGAAGATTTGATTTTTTCCCTTTCATACTCCAAACAATTTCTAGTGTCACATTCTTGACAATAATATCTGCATTTGTTTATTCAGTCTTTAATTGTGTCCAAGGAAAGTATGCTGATAAGATTCCATTCATATCTGATGTCGCTTATTATCAAATAAGGTAGAGTTTATAGCGTTTATTAGATAGATTATAAAGATGACGCAGATTTTTAGATATCTGAAGCAAAAAGTTTTGACTAGGATGAATTAATTAAATAATTAAAATCCAATAATCTCTTTAATCCACGATTATGAATTTATTTTCTATTAGCAGATATAAATCTTAAGATTCCTGCATAATCTTGATGTATTTGAATATTTGTATAGTTGCCATTTACTTGTAATAGCGATCGCACTATTTCCGATTGACCAGCCATTAACTCTACGATCCAAAAGCCGCCTGAAATTAAATATTGTGGTGCAGTATTTACTAACTCCCGAATTGCATCAAGTCCATCATCACCACCATCTAGAGCTAAATGTGGCTCATGATTGGTTACTTCTGGTTGCAAATTTAAAACTTCAATACTAGGTATATAAGGCGGATTTGAAATAACTCCCGCAATTTGGTTTTGTAAATTTAATTTAGCTAATGGCTCAAACCAACTGCCATGATGAAAATGAACCTGCTGATGGCTCTTATTAGCATTAATTTTGGCTATCTCTAAAGCAGCTTCGCTGTAATCAACTGCATGAACTTGTGCTTGCGATTTTGTATTTAAGAAATGCTGCGCTAATGCGATCGCGATCGCGCCGCTACCAGTCCCTAAATCTACCCAAATGCCATTTTTGTAAATCTCAGCTTGACTATTATTGTTAACAAAATCAGTAACAATATCAATGATTAATTCGGTTTCGGGACGAGGAATTAATACTGCGGGAGAAACTTGTAATTCTAAATCTCGCCATGTCACTTCGCCTGTGAGGTACTGAACAGGAATGCGATCGCTTAGCCATTTTTGCCAAAGTTGATCGAGGGTGGTTAAGGTTTCAGTTGTAACTTTTTGAGATATATTTGGCGATCGCAATCTTAAGTCCAATTTATCTAGGTCAGTTAGCCTTAAAACTAACCAATCAAGTTCGTATATAGGTAGATCATGTTGTTTAGCCGCTAGAAAATTGCGATCGTACCATTCCCAAAAATCCATAATTTTTCCCCTAAAGAAAAGGCTCGCTTAGCGAGCCTTTTCTTTATTTTGCTTTACGTTTATTCAAGTCTTCTAGATAAGCCCGTTGGTAACTGAGAAATCTATTGTGCCATTCTTGAAAACGGCGATTACCATCCATCACCAACATTTGACGATACTTTTCCGAAGAAATATATGGTTTTGAAGTTGACATAGTACATACCCCGCTCAATTTAGTTTGGAAGGTAACGCATTGCGCCACCTTCCAAACTATAGCAACTATAGCTTTACCACGAAAGCATCGGTTACACCTTGAATATGCACGATTTCATCAACTAAACCGCTAGGCAATGGATCATCAATATTCAAGACCATTACCGCTTCGCCACGAACCATACGACGACCAACTTGCATACTGGCAATATTCACGTTGAAACTACCAAGCAACGAGCCGATTCTACCGATGATACCTGGCATATCACGGTGAAGTGTTAACAACATGTAATGGGTAGGTGCGACGTTAATTGGGAAACCATTGATGCTGGTAATCCGAATTTCTGATTTGCCAAGTAATGCCCCAGTTACTGACTGTTCGCCTTGACTGCCATGAGCTGTTAGGTGAATGGAGCCACTGTAATCTTCAACGGAAGGATCGCGAGTTTCAGTGACGTGAATACCGCGTTCCTTGGCTTCAATGCTGGCATTGACAAAGTTAACTCGTTCGCGCAACGCAGGAGAAAGCAAACCTTTGAGAGAAGCTACGACGATTGGTTGACTTTCGCTGTTAGCGATTTCACCTTGGAGCTTGACATTGAGAGTATCGACACGACCACCAGCCAGTTGTCCAACCAGATTGCCCAACATTTCGGCAAGTTGCAGGTAAGGCTTGAGTTTTTGCCATACATCGGGACGTAAACCAGGGATATTTACCGCCGATCGCGCAGGTAAGCCGAGCAAAACATCGCGAATTTGTTCGGCAACATCCACAGCCACATTGGTTTGAGCTTCTTCGGTAGATGCACCAAGATGCGGGGTTAAGATGACGTTAGCGCCGAGTTCGCGCAAACCAGACTCAGCTTCAAGTGGTTCATTTTCAAATACATCAAGGGCAATGCCGCCGACTTTACCGCTCTTGATTGCTTCAGCGATCGCAACTTCATCAATGATCCCGCCTCTAGCACAGTTGATGATTCTTACACCATCTTTCATAATGGCGATGCGATCGGCATTAATTAGATGTGCAGTGTCCTTAGTTTTGGGCAAATGCAATGTAATGTAATCTGCTTCACGCAGCAAAATTTCTAGATCCACTAGGTTTACACCGAGCTTCTCGGCGCGTTCAGCTGTCAAGTAGGGATCGTAGGCGAGAATACGCATTCCTAAAGACTTGGCAACTGTGGCTACATGGGAGCCGATTTTTCCTAAGCCAAGAATACCAAGGGTTTTCTTATAAACCTCAACACCAGTAAAGCTCTTACGATCCCACTTACCACCCTTAAGGGATTGGTTAGCAGCAGGAATAAAGCGCGATAGCGACATCATCATCGCGAGAGTGTGCTCAGCCGCTGCGATCGTGTTGCCTTCAGGTGAATTAACAACGACAATCCCCATCCGCGTAGCTGTGGGAACGTCTACGTTATCGACCCCAACACCAGCGCGACCGATGATTTTGAGGTTTTTACCAGCTTCAACAGCTTCTTTGGTGAGTTTTGTGCCAGAGCGAATCATGATCGCATCATATTCAGGAAGAATTTGAATTAATTCCTCTGGGCTTAGAGTTGTTTTTACGTCAACGGTGGCGACTTGAGAGAGGATATCGATACCAACTTGATCGATGGGGTCAGAAACGAGAACTTTGGGCATAACGATTAAAAAATGTACCAGTGCCTATAGCGGAAGGTTTGCGGCTACGCTCTAAATCCTAAACGCCCTTGAATCAACGCAAGATAAACGCTAGATATCACGCAGCTTAGACACACTAAGACGACAATAATTGCTTACATTAATAATATTAAAGCAAAAATGAACGCTCCCACGTTTCAGGCAATTTGTAGTTGTCATAATTCTATAGCTAATCAAAACCCAAAAGCGAGTTGCGGCGCTTCGCGCCGCAACTCGCTTTTGGGTTTTATGTCTACTTGATTAACGCAAGTTTTACTTAAGCCATAAACCCCAAATAAAGAAAGGTGGCACTTCGTGCCACCTTTCTTTATTTGGGGTTTTGATCAGTTTTTTAGTTTTACGATTGTGCGCTCAAGATACCCCGCAACTCCCCAGCACGGTTAGATTTAGTGTGAATATCAACATATAAACCACCACTATTTAGAGCTTGGAGTTGCTCATCTGTCAGTTTATATTCGCCCTTGACATTACCGCTTACACCATCTGAATTAACTTGCACTTGCAAAGCGTATTGAAAGGGTCCATTAGCATTAGCAGATCCTTTATGAATATGTACACCTGAAGTAATATTTGGATTGGGAGGAACTACAGGATCGGTAGTATAGTCACGCAAAGGGCTATTTAAACCATAAAAACTGCCACGCACAATCAAGCGATCGCCGATCAAAGCTGCTCCAAGCACACCTGAGGCGTTGGTTGTTGCTGGATTCGGATAAACTTCAGTACCTGACAAGATTGCAGCAAATCGAGTGAAACTAGCACCTTGGCTAATCAAAAATCCTTGAGAAATAAGTTCAGCTTCAGCTTGCTGTTGATAGGTTGCTAGACTGATAGAGGTATTAATTAGCTGCGAACTATTGATTTTGGGAGCGCGGTTATATGATTGGGCTGGTGCACTAATATTTATCGCTAGTAAGCAGATGGCGATACCCAGAATCATTCTGAACAAAAACTTCTGATATTTCCTAAAAACCTTAATCATATTGTCGTTTCCCGATTTACTAGATTGGGTTGATTTCTCTGAATATGATTACGTCCAAAAGTTAGGGTTAGATTCAAAATTAATTAGATCGTTTTCGAGTCATATATATTTCGTTAATATGCAATATTTGCTAATTTTTGGGGCGGCGTTATTGGCGGGTGGAATCAATGGCATCGCGGGGGGAGGCAGTTTTATTTTGTTTCCTGTGCTCATGTTTGTCGGTATTCCGCCAATAACTGCTAATGCAACTAATGCGATCGCATTGCTTCCAGGTACGTTAGCCAGTGCAGGAGCCTATCGCCGTGAATTTGACAAAGATAAGCGATCGCTAATTCAAGTATGCATATTAGGCGTGATTGGAGGGCTTATTGGGGCAATTCTCCTCCTTAGAACTCCATCTGCAACTTTTTTGCAAGTTTTGCCATATCTATTACTGACAGCGACATTGGCTTTTGCGTTTAGCAACAAAATGACGGTATGGGTTGAGCAGCAACAATCTCGATTCACTAAGCTTAGACAATTACGAACTGTCTTGATTGCGATCTTGCAATTAGTTGTAGCTATTTATGGAGGCTTTTTTGGAGGTGGCATGGGTATTTTGTTTCTGGCAACCTTTGCGCTGATGGGTATGACCAATATCCATCGCATGAACGCCTATAAGACCATGCTCACCAGTTGTATTAATGCGGTAATCGTGATTCCCTTTGTTAATGCGGGGGTGATTCTTTGGCAAGAGGGTACGATCGCAGCGATTGGTGCGGCGATTGGTGGATATATCAGTGCTTTCTATGTCCAAAAGATTCCCCCAATTATAGTGAAGCGATTTGTAATTGGTGTTGGTTCAGCGATGACGTTGTACTTTTTTATTAAAAGTTGGCTGGCTTAAGTAAATCAAAACCCAAATACACAAAAGGCGGCGCTTCGCGCTGCCTTTTATGTATAGCTATAGTCACCTGTATCAGGACAAGTCAAAACCCAAATAGTGTGAGGCGGCGCTTCGCGCCGCCTCACACTATTTGGGGCAAGAATGGCGACAGCTATTCTAAAAACCGATTGTGTTGCTTTCAAGTCCTTTGGTGCTGGAAACAACACAATCGGTTTCATAAGGAAAATTACTGTAGCTTTTGGAACAAGGAGCTTAAGCTTCTTGTCTTGTAATATGATCGGGTTAGCGATCGCATTTTGTCTGCAACTATAGGCTTTTCTCTATATGTCTAGTGTCATCATTCAAGGAGCAAAACATAGCTATAACCTTACAAATCCTTACCATGCAAAAAAGCAAGTGCCAACAATCGCTTTTTTGCATGGTTGGATGCTCAGTCAGGCTTATTGGCAGCCATTGATTAGTCAGCTACAACCTGATTTTCAATGCTTATCCTATGATTTAAGGGGTTTTGGGCTTTCTGAAATTGGCGATCGCAACGACTATTCGCTAATTAGTTATGCAAGGGATTTAGAAGAGCTACTTGATCATTTAGAGATTTCGCAGGTTTGGCTGGTGGGGCATTCCCTTGGCGGGGCGATCGCTTTATGGGCGGCAAATTTATTAAGCGATCGGATTTCGGGTGTTGTTTGTCTAAATGCTGGTGGCGGTATTTATATCAAAGAAGAGTTTGAGAAGTTTCGGACAGCTGGCAAAATTATTTTAAAATTGCGTCCCAAATGGCTACAAAATTTGCCCCTAGTTCATGTTCAATTTGCCAAAGACAGTGTGAATGTCCCTTTGGATCAGTTTTGGGGTAAACAAAGAGTGATCGATTTTGTGTCTGCTAAATATGAAGCGGCAAGAGGAACTTTATTGGATTCTACTAGCGAGCAGGAAGTTCACAAGCTTCCACAAATTGTCTCGAAGTTGCGGCAACCTATTTATTTTGTAGCTGGCGCAAATGACACCATTATGGAACCCAAATATGTGAACCATCTGGCTAGCTTCCATTATTCATTTAATGGCTATGGTGAGAATGTTTTTGAATTTCCGAATTGTGGACATATGGCAATGCTGGAGCAGACAAATCTACTACATAGGCTTCTGTTGGATTTATTAGCAAAACCCGTTACTTCGTCTTGTCTGTAATCTGACTGCCGCCATTGATACAGCGCTTTGCGCTGAAACCCAAACAGAGAACTTTTTGAAAGTGTTGCTTAGCAACGCTTTCAAAAAGTTCTTTTGACTCATTTGAGCGAAAATTACGGTAAAACCAAAAGTAGGGTGCGTTACGCTAACGCTAACACACCCTACAGCTTAAGCATAATCCTGAAGTGCGGTTACAGAAATACCACCAGTCTGCAAGGCTTTTATGGCTGCGATCGCAGCTTTTGCACCAGCCAATGTCGTAATCACAGGGATCTTATAAGCCATCGCGGTGCGGCGGATCATTTTGCCATCGGTTTTCGCCTCTTCGCCACTGGGTGAATTAACAATCAATTGGATTTGACCATTTTTCATTATGTCACTAATATTTGGACGACCCTCATGTACCTTGAGGACTTGCTTCGATTCAATACTGTTACGGCGCAAAACTTTATGAGTTCCTTCCGTCGCGACGACTTTAAAGCCCAGTTCAACAAAAGCTTCAGCAACTGTCGAAATACCACTCTTATCGCGATCATTGACCGAGATAAAAACCGTTCCTTCAAGGGGAAGATGTGTACCTGCGCCAAGTTGAGCTTTGGCAAAGGCACGACCGAACTCGGTATCAATGCCCATGACTTCACCAGTCGATCGCATCTCTGGTCCTAAAATCGTATCGGTTCCCGCAAACTTAGCAAAGGGAAGTACGGCTTCTTTAATTGAAATATGTTTAGGAATAACTTCTTCCGTTAAACCAAGTTCTGCAAGGGTTGCACCTGCCATGATTCGCGAAGCGTAGTTGACGAGAGGAACGTTAATTGCTTTACTGACATAGGGAACGGTACGCGAGGCGCGGGGATTGGCTTCAAGGATGAAGACTTTGCTTTCCTTGAGATTGTTATTATTCAACTGCACAGCATACTGAATGTTCATCAAGCCAACTACATTAAGGGATTTAGCGAGGCTAATTGTCCATTTGCGAATAGTGGCGAGAACTTCAGGCGGTAAAGAGAATGTGGGAATCGAACAAGCGGAGTCACCAGAGTGAATCCCTGCTTCTTCGATATGTTCCATAATGCCGCCGATGGTGACATTGCTAAGTTGATCAGCGATCGCATCTACATCCACTTCGATCGCACCCTCAAGGAAATGATCGATCAATACAGGATGTTCTGGCTCGATGATAATGGCGCGACGCATATAGTCTTCTAGTTCGGCATCGGAGTAGACGACTTCCATGCCACGACCACCGAGAACGTAGCTAGGACGGACAACTACTGGATAGCCAACACGTTGAGCAATTACTACGGCTTCTTCTTCAGAACGAGCTAAGCCATTATTTGGCTGCATGATGCCGATCTCTTGACAGATTGCTTCAAAACGTTCGCGATCTTCGGCAATGTCAATGGAGTCGGGTGAAGTTCCCCAAATCTTAGTTGTGGAATTTGTATCTTGGAGATATTTCAACAGGGGAACTGATAACTTAAGCGGAGTTTGTCCACCAAATTGGATAATTACACCTTCAGGCTGTTCCGCTTCGATGATGTTCAACACATCTTCGCGAGTCAATGGCTCAAAGTACAGGCGATCGCTTGTGTCGTAATCCGTAGAAACAGTTTCAGGGTTCGAGTTAACCATGATTGTCTCAAAACCTGCGGCGCGTAATGCATAGCTAGCATGACAGCAGCAATAGTCAAACTCAATCCCTTGTCCAATCCGATTTGGACCACCACCGAGGATCATCACCTTGCGCTTAGTGGAAGGTAGAATTTCTGATTCTTCTTCGTAAGTCGAATAGTGGTAGGGAGTGAGTGCTTCAAACTCAGCGGCGCAGGTGTCAACGGTTTTGTAGGAAGGAATCACACCTAAAGATTTGCGATAGGTGCGGACATCATCTTCCTTTGTACCTGTGAGATAGGCAATCTGGCGATCGCTAAAGCCCATCCGCTTAGTTTCCAGCATCTCTTCTTTTTTGACGCTATCGAGCTTCCGACCTTTGATCGAAAGTTCCACATCAGTAATCTCACGCATTTTTTGCAAGAACCAAGGATCGATATTGGTTAGTTCAAAAATGGCTTGTACTGATAAACCTGACAAAAATCCATCGCGAATTGAGAAAATGCGATCAGGATTAGGAACTCTCAAACTGTACTTAATTTTCTCGAGATCGGGCAGAGTTTCTTCGCGATCGCCACCAAAGCCAAAACGACCAACTTCAAGCGATCGCAATGCTTTCTGGAAAGACTCTTGGAAAGTGCGCCCGATCGCCATTGCTTCACCGACCGACTTCATCTGTGTGGTGAGAACCGCCTCAGACCCAGGGAATTTCTCAAAGGCAAAGCGAGGGATTTTGGTAACTACATAATCAATGGTTGGTTCAAAACTGGCAGGAGTTTTCTTAGTGATATCGTTAGAAATTTCATCAAGGGTATAGCCGACAGCAAGTTTCGCTGCAAATTTGGCGATCGGGAAGCCTGTGGCTTTCGATGCAAGCGCCGAACTGCGAGATACACGAGGATTCATCTCGATGACAACCACATCGCCGTTTTCAGGATTGATCGAGAACTGAATATTCGAGCCGCCCGTCTCAACACCAATTTCACGAATAATCTTGATCGAATAGTCACGCAAGCGCTGATATTCCTTGTCGGTCAGGGTCTGAGCAGGTGCAACCGTAATCGAGTCACCCGTATGGATACCCATCGGATCAATATTTTCGATGCTGCAAATAATCACCACGTTATCGGCGAGATCGCGCATCACCTCTAGCTCGTACTCTTTCCAACCAATCAGCGATCGCTCAATCAAGATTTGCGATACAGGACTAGCTTCAAGCCCCGACGCACAAATTTCTTCAAACTCCTCTTGGTTATAGGCAATACCACCGCCAGTACCGCCCATTGTGAAGGCAGGACGGATAATTAGGGGATAGGAGCCAATTTCTTGGGCGATCGCACGGGACTCTTCCATAGTTGTCCCTAAGCCCGATGGACACATAGCAACGCCGATCCGCTCCATCGCCTCTTTAAATAGCTTGCGATCCTCTGCCATCTCGATCGCTTCAAGTTTTGCGCCAATCAATTCAACGCCATATTTTTCGAGAACACCCATTTTCGCAAGGGATACGGCTGTATTTAACGCTGTTTGTCCCCCCATCGTAGGCAAAATCGCGTCAGGACGCTCTTTCTCGATAATCTGGGCAACGACTTCGGGCGTAATTGGCTCAATATATGTGCGATCGGCGGTGGCGGGATCGGTCATGATCGTCGCAGGATTGGAGTTAACTAGGATCACATAGTAGCCCTCGTCCCGTAAAACCTTACAGGCTTGGGTTCCTGAGTAGTCAAATTCGCAGGCTTGCCCGATCACGATTGGGCCAGCGCCAATCAATAAAATCTTTTGGATGTCAGTACGGCGGGGCATATTATCTTGTATTTCTTAGGTAACTCGCAATACATTTTATAGCCTCATGGCGATCCTTTAGTATGTAGCGCATGATGCTAATTGGTTTACTGGCTAAGAAGTAACACTATTTCTCTATACCTTTGAGGGGTGTTAAGATGCAAATGGTGAGATGTATCAGAGATGTGCAGCTATGTTAACCACAGAAACTTCTACTCAAAGTGATGTAAAGCGATCGCTAATCCAAGAAATTGAACAAACTGTGGTGTTTCAAAATTGAAAATCTGATAAAACGGCAAAACTAAACCAGCTATTTTCCCGACTCATCCTTTATTTCAATTCCATTTCATTTTTGCGTCTAGAAAGCACAGGTTTTACATTTTGCTTGGGATGCATGTATTTGCGAATTTCTTGTTGTGCAGCTAATATCGCACTGTTGCGGAGAATATCAGATAGGTCATCCAAATTTGGGAGAGTGCCATGAGCAGAGGCAGTAATTACAATGGTGATCGCTGATTGGCTTGCAACTTTGTAAGCAAAGCGTTTAGCAAAGTCGATACAAAGAGATTTCTTTGATTGTAGGACGCGAGTACTAACAAATGGATAACTTTGTTGCATAGTTATTGGAGTTTGGAAAAAATTGAAGCAAAAAATGGATGAACGGCACATTAAGAGATGCCCAAATATTGGGCATGAGAAATCGAAGCACTAATGATTTAGGAGTACTAAGATAGTAGTATTTGCCA
>JBIKYZ010000007.1:0-49091 GCA_044354985.1 Pseudanabaena sp.
ATAGGGTTTTCACCTATATCATCTGGACAGTTAAGCTATACTCTAGGATTTCTAGCTTCAGTGGTTATGTACGGACTGGTTACCGTGATTCACACTGAACGAATCGCACTCGTTGATGAGTTCCGAGGAGTTATCAGCGATCGCAAAGATAAATAATAGTTAAGCGATCAGTGAGATCGCGCTTTAGTTTGTTTAGATGAGGCGCGATCGCGCAGTCTAAATGACTTCATAACTGATTGAAATCAAGAGCAACTGCCTTACCCTCAGCAATTTCTTGTTTAGCAAGTCTTGCCGCAGCCACTAGCTTTGATTGACTTTTTGCAAATGAATTATCCCATTGAATTTCATCTTGTAGATCATTAATATATTCTCGCAAATGATCGGTAACTCTCTCCTGTAAACTGGCAGGCAAAGACTCCATAATTTTAACCAAGGTTGAAATTTGGGGTGATGATATGCTCATGACTTTTAGTTATGAAGTTACACATACAAAGCTATCACAGGTTTATTTGATTTTGTCTGGTATGGGGAACTGCGATCGCAAAGACAAATAATTATTAAGCGATCGCGCTTAAATACACTGGAGGCGATCACCTTAATTGGACAGGCGATCGCACCTTAACCAAGCTCAATCTGCTAAATTTGAGAGGTTGACTTACAATGATGTAAAACTATGCGTTCAAATGTCGATCCTCAAAAGATCGAACAACTCATGAAAGCCTTAGGTAGAGAAGCCCGTGGTTCAGGTTGTATCTACTTTACGGGTGGCGCTAGTGCCTTACTCATTGGTTGGCGTAGTTCTACAGTGGATATTGATATTCGTCTAGATCCTGAACCTCTAGGAATTTTCCAAGCGATCGCTAAACTAAAACAAGAATTAGACATCAATATTGAACTAGCTTCCCCACAGGACTTCTTACCCACACTCCCAGGATGGCGTGACAGAAGCGTCTTTATTGGAAGATACGGTGAAATCTCATTTTATCATTATGACTTCACAGCCCAAGCCCTTTCTAAAATATCTAGAGGATATAACCGCGACATTAATGATGTTCTAGCCATGTATGAACAGAAGTTATTTACTTTAGAAAAACTACGAGATTGCTTTGAATTGATCGCACCTGAACTGATCCGATTTCCTTCTCTTAATCCCGATCTCCTGAGAAATAGAATTGAAAAATTCATTGAGCATTGTGAAAGTACGTCAGAGAGAGAGAAATAATGGAGCTAAACGAATTACCAGGATCGGATTTAATCTTACTTGGACTGGAAGATCTTTATCAAGGCAAAAATAATACCATCGGGTCACTATTAATTGCGATCGCATCCAAGCGCTTAACCGAAGCAGGCTTAGATATTCCAAAATCACCTCTAGTATCAGAGCCAGAACTAGCCTTATATGCCCATCTTCAAAACGAACGTGATGATGCTTATTCATACTACAATGCCTTATTAAATAGCCTCAACAGTTTTTGTGCAGCACTTGAATCCAGAGAAGTGATTGGCGATCGCTTTCACGATGCATCCTGCCACAAAGCCAAATAATAGTTAAGCGATCGCGCTTGAATACATTGGAGGCGATCGCATTAGATTTTTGGACATGCGATCGCACGGATAAATAAGCACTCTTTCTGTAATACTCATCTTTAACGTGCCAACTAGCAATAAAAGCACAGAAAGAATAGGTATTGTGAGCAATTTAAAATCGATAGGCTAGGAATGGAATCAGCATTTCAGCACGGGTCACACCACCATGAATACCCACGATCGTCGTTTGACAATCCTCTGGTTTCGTCTCTCCCACATGCTGAAAACAAGACCAGCCATTTTGGGGAATTAAAATCAAATCTCCTATGCGATCGCCCATTTCCTCAGTAGGTGGTTGTTCGGGTAATCCAAATAATCCAAGATGGATCGCTTTATCTTTGGGAATTGCTAAAAACCGATCTCTCAAATGAGTCTGAATATAGGCGATCGCTGATTCTTCTTGACCCGATCTAACATGCAAAAATCGAGCTTGCGACTCACCCGTTGCGGTAGCAAACAGACATTTCGTTAACTCAGGATGGTGATTCAACCACAGTACTTTATCTGGATCGATCATCCGTTGTCCATGATCCGCGACCAGTAGTAATACAATGTCCGATCGCCCTCGCAATGGCTCGAACAACTCCCGCTTCAATGCAAAATCTAACGTTGCGACCTCTGCTCGGTAACAAGGACTGAGAGGACCATACCGATGAGCTGCACTGTCTAAATTCGGAATATAGATGTGTGTAAAACTTTTGGTTTTCTCTTGAAGGCTTTTCTCTTGAAGGTTGAGCAATCGATTGCGAAGCTGAACAAATCCATCGCTCGCCGTCAGATAATCAACATACCCTTTTTTACCCGCTTGTGCGCCGCCCGTAGTAAATCGACTGACACTAGTTCCTCGAAAGTTGCGCCAGTTGACAATCCCCACGTCCACCCCAGCATCCTCCAAGGTCAAATATAAATTCGGGACGGGGACAAACGTGTCAGGATTAAGTTGTGAATCTGGATAGGGGGTCGATGTGGGTGATAAACCTGGTGTCCACCGTAGAAAATTGACAATACTTCCCACTTCTCGGACATAGGCTCTTGTCCCCATGATGCCATGTTGGGCTGGAGCATGGGCAGTGGCGGCGCTGGTGAGAGCAGTGGCGGTGGTGCTGGGAAAAACCGAAGTCGCAGGCATGAAAAAAGCTTGGGGACTGCCGCAGGCGATCGCTAGTCCTGGGGCATCACCCTCTGCCATTACAGTTTGGAGTTGATCATAACCAAAGGCATCCATGATCAATAGAACCACATGGTTGATGTCATCCTGCCGTTGCCAAGATTCCCAAGCCTCAGTCACCACTGGATTTTCCAACAATGATGGATTGAATGGAGGCAATGCAGCACTAGAATCTGGCATCCTATCGACACCCAGCCAATGCATCGCTAAGGCGGGCACATTCGCCAGTCCTAATCCATCATAGCTAGGACAGACAGTCTCTGCTTCCAACAAACAAACTGGCAGCGATTGTCTCTCGATCAAGGCGGCTTCAGCAAGAGCAGTCACATTGGGAAACTCAGAATTTGTCATTGGTATTTTCAGAATGGATTCACCATATTGACCATTTTAGCGCGATCGTTTCTCCCCCTAATCCGTAATACCAAAACACAAAATTGCTACGCCATTTTGTGTTTTGGTATAAAATACAACCCGTCAAATCATACGGAACAAAAATAAACCTTGGCTAGTCATATTTAGATAGAACTCTATGGGCATCCCCTGAGGCATTTATGAGTGCTAAACATATTTCAAAATTGGCAGCTATTTCTTCGGTAAATATGGCAATTAGCATAGCTGCCACCTCTTTGCTAATTGCGAGTCCAAGTGTCGCATCTTCAAGGCGATCGCCTAAATATCAAGCGCAGGTAGCTCAAACCAAATTTGCTAATCCTCAATCTGCGCAACCTCAAGCTCCTCAAAACCAAGTTGCTCAATTGTTTCGCTCAACTTTGAGTTTACCTGCTGGTCAAACGATCGCTACCAAAATTAATCGTCAAGATACCCTTTACATTGCTAAGGGTGAAACGGTCGCCGCAAGTCTCTTAGTTGCTCAGGACATCGCCGCAAACAATGGCACAGTGTTGATTCCTGCGGGGGCAGTGATCGAGGGACAATTTGTACCTGCGGAGGGTGGTTCTAGGTTTGTCGCCCAAAAGTTTACTAGTCGTGGCGCAACGGTTCGGCTTCAAGCTGAATCAGACTTGATTAATGACATTAAAGATCCTCGCGAAACTAATGCAGGTGCAATTTTGACCGATGCTGGTATCGGCGGAGCTGCGGGAGCAGTCCTTGGTGGTGTACTGCGTGGTAATGTGCAGATTATCGATATTCTTGGTGGAGCAGCTGCTTCAGTGCTAGTTGGCAATGTGACAGCTCCACAGGTGACCGTGATTGAACCTAGTACTGTAATTAATGTGGTGACTAAGCAGACGATCACTTTTGCTGTAAGAGATGACTACTAATACCAATTCACAAAAGTGTGACTACACTTCTGTGAATTAAAAACCAAACCCTGTAAGGGTTTTAAAAACACAAAATGGCGTAGCCATTTTGTGTTTTGGGATAAGGTCATTTCTCGTAAAGAATTTCCCAATGTCCAGATATAAGTTGGGCTTTACCCCCTTTAATTCCCCCTTGCAAAGGGGGGAAACTAGAAATCTTGTTCCCTCCCCTTTGCAAGGGGAGGCTTAGGGTGGGGTAAATTTTAAATAAAAAAATCACCTAAGAGTTACGGCTACAGTAAATAAACCTCAAGTGCGGGGCGGCTTGTATAATTCCTATGATTCTCAGAGTTAATATCGCCCTTTTTTTGGCGTTTTCAACTTTTCTTATAGTAACCATAGATAAAGATTGATGTATCCCCCTATTTTCATTTAGAGATATCTTTGCAATAATCATAGAAATTTAATTATGATCTTTTGTAAATAGATAGATTTAATATGATAAATAACTGGCTGGACACGATCTGGCTGATTCCCTGCTATTCCCTGATAGGAGCAATGCTATCGATCATCTGGTTTCCCAGCATCACGCGCAAAACGGGACCCAGACCAGCAGGCTACATCAATATTTTCATGACTTTCTGCTCATTAGTTCATGCGATCGTCGCTTTGACTGTAGCTTGGGGACAGCCAGCACATTTATTATCTTTTCCTTGGCTTACGGTCGGAGGACTAGACTTTACAATCGACCTACAGATTTCAGAAATCACTATTGGCGCAATCATCTTAGTCACTGGGATTAACCTGCTTGCCGAGATTTATGCGGTCGGTTATATGGAAATGGATTGGGGTTGGGGGCGCTTTTATGCGCTGCTAGCACTTTTTGAAGCAGGGATGTGTTCCTTGGTTCTATGTGATTCCCTATTTTTCAGCTACGTCATTCTCGAAATTTTGACCCTTGGAACTTATCTCCTTGTCGGAATTTGGTACAACCAATCGCTGGTAGTAACTGGGGCGCGAGATGCTTTTTTGACTAAGCGAGTTGGAGATTTATTCTTACTAGTAGGCGTAGTTGGTTTACTGCCCTTGGCTGGCTCTTGGAATTTTACGGAGCTCGCTGAATGGGCTCAGACTACAGATGTTAACCCAACGACGATAACCTTAGTCACCCTAGCCTTGATGGTTGGTCCGATGGGAAAATGCGCCCAATTCCCCTTACATCTTTGGCTAGATGAGGCGATGGAGGGACCTTTACCAAGTACTGTGCTGCGTAACTCGGTAGTTGTCGCTACAGGTGCTTGGGTACTGATCAAGTTACAGCCTCTGTTTGCATTGTCACCCTTCACGCAGCAAGCCATCATTGCCGTAGGTTCAGCAACTGCATTAGGTGCAACCCTAATCGCGATCGGGCAGATAGATGTGAAACGCTCTCTGTCATATCTAACCAGTGCCTTTATGGGACTGATCTTTATCTCCGTTGGTACTGGCAATACCCATAGTGCCTATATTTTGATTTTGTCCCATGCTTTAGCGATCGCGCTCTTGCTAATGTCAGTAGGCAGCATTATTTCCAACAACATTAGTCAAGATCTAACTTTGATGGGTGGACTATGGAATCGCCGCCCGATTTCAGGAATCTGCTTTTTAGTAGGTGCGATCGGATTGATTGGCTTGCCGCCATTGGGTGGATTCTGGGCTATGGTTGATTTGCTTAACTCTCTCTGGCAAGACAACCCTGCTTTAGCTGAATTGCTCCTATTAATTAATGGATTAATTGCCTTCAGTCTTATGCGCGTATTTGGTCTGATTTGGGGAGGTAAACCCAAACAGATGACGGAACGCTCCGTAGAGCCTCTATGGTTGATTGTCATACCAATGACTTTAATGGCGGGGCTAGTATTGCATGTTCCTCAAATGCTGTTCTCTTGGGGTGTTATTCCTAATTGGATGCAGATGCTTAGTCCTGATGCGCTGCTTCTAAGCGGCTCAAGTGTTGCAGGGCTTGCTACAGGTGGATATCTCTATCTCAATCAGCAAGTTCCTAAGCCTGTAACTTTACCTTGGCTGGGCTTACAAAAATTCTTTGCCAATGATTTCTATACCCCAAAGCTTTACAAGGTCACAATTGTGGGATTAGTTGATGGCGTATCGAAAGGGATCTACTGGTTTGATCGCTTTTTTGTCGATGGCGTAGGCAATTTCTTTGGATTAGCGACTCTATTTAGTGGTCAAAATCTACGCTACAGCACCTTTGGTCAGTTACAGCTCTATACCTTAACTATCATGGTTGGTATTGGCGTTTTACTTTTACTGCTATTCAATCGCACGTTATAAAGACCCTCACCCGCCAGCCACCTCTCCCATAGGGAGAGGTGGAGTAAGAAAATCTTGTTCCCCTCTCCCATAGAGGGGCTAGGGGTGAGGGCATAATCTCTATTTTTAGGAATAAAAAACTATGCTTAGTGCTTTAATTTGGCTGCCAGTGATCGGGGCTTTAGCGATCGCCTTTCTCCCGCAAAGTCAAGTCAAAAAAGGATCGGCAATTGTTGCGACAGCGATCTTGATTCTTGATTTCATCCTCTTGCGTCAATTCGATATCAAGATTCCCACTTTTCAATTAACAGAAAATTTGCCTTGGCTAGAAAATCTTGGCTTAAACTACAGCCTTGGTGTTGATGGGCTATCTTTGCCACTAGTGGTTTTGAATGGATTGCTCACTTGGTTGATCGTTTGTTTTTGCGATCGGCAGATCAAAGAACGCAATACACTCTTCCATGTATTAATGCTCTTGATTCATGCTGGTGTAAGTGGCGCAATTCTCTCGACCAATACTCTGCTATTTGTACTGTTTTATGAAATAGAGTTAATTCCTCTCTATTTAGTCATCGCAGTTTGGGGTGGCGGACAACGTAGTTACGCGGCGATGAAGTTCTTGATCTTCACTGCTATTTCAGGAATTCTCGTTTTAGTTGGATTCCTAGCTTTAGGGTGGCTATCGGCAAATCCTACGCCAGTTTTTGACTATGCGACATTACAAACTCTGTCATTACCGATTGAGATTCAAGTCACGCTCCTAGTTGTATTGCTACTCGGCTTTACGATTAAAGCTCCTTTCGTACCATTCCACACATGGCTACCCGATGCCTATGTAGAATCGACAACCCCAACGGTAATGATGCTCGGAGGTATTGTTGCCAAATTAGGAACCTATGGTTTGTTTCGCTTTTGTGTAGGTTTATTCCCTGATGCTTGGGCTTTACTATCACCTTGGATTGCAGTTTGGGCAGGCTTAGGAATTCTCTATGGCGCAATGGTGGCGATCGCGCAAAAGGACATCAAACGTATGGTGGCCTATAGCTCCATCGGTCACATGAGCTATATTCTTCTTGCTGCTGCTGCGGCAACACCTCTAAGCATGGTCGGCGGGATCATTCAAATGGTAAGTCATGGCTTAGTGCTCGCCCTTCTGTTCTATTTAGTCGGCGTGATTGAAGAAAAAGTTGGTACAAGAGATCTCGATGTTCTGAATGGCTTACTTAATCCTATCCGTGGATTGCCTTCTACCAGCGCGTTGCTAATCTTAGGCGGCATGGCAAGTGCAGGTATTCCTGGTTTGATTGGATTCATCTCAGAGTTTCTGATTTTCCAAGGTAGCTTTAGTAAATTCCCTATCCCCACGATCTTATCGATGATTGGTACAGGGCTTACGGCTGTTTATTTCGTAATTCTGCTCAATCGTACTTGCTTTGGTAAATTGGATAATCAAACCGCTTACTATCCTAAAGTGTCAGGTATTGAGCAATTGCCAGCGCTGATTTTGACTGCATTAATTGTGATTTTAGGAGTGCAGCCATCTTGGTTAGTGCGTTGGAGCGAAGTAAGCGCAATTCAGATCATCGCTCGTGTTCCTGACACAGCGATTGTAGCTAGTACAAGTCTCATCAATGAAGACAGCAACTCTTTAACTGATCGCAATTAGTGCGATTTATGAAGATGTCGATTTATTAGCAGCAAGTTCAGAAGCAATTTTAGAATCAACCATTTAGATACATAAAAGGTAATCAACGATGACAGCTACTTTGACAGAACCCACAACCAAACTACCGCCTTCCACGCATCCCTACGCAGAAGTCATTCATCGCCTCGAAGCAGGTGGATCGATGCTACCTGACACGCCTGAGAATCTTATGCAGATTATCGGACTTTACAAAGCATATGCTGTACCGATGGATTTCTATTGGCGGGATTTACTATACATAGCTGAACAAGTATTTTTAGAGCCAATTCCTGCCTTTAAATATTTTCTTCCCCAAGAGTATTTGGATTTGCATAATCACTATGCTGGCGATGATGCTGATTTGCGGCTCTGGCGTGGATATGCGACAGCGCATCAGGAATTGCTGGATTTCATGGATAAGGGAGAACTCAAAGCGAAAATCCCCAAAATTTTCCATCATCTCTATCACGATCGCATCAATATGGAGTTCGCGGAAGAATGTATGCGGGCAATGCTCTGGCATCGTGGCATGGGGGGCGAGTTAGAGCCTTACATGGATTCTGAGGGATATAAACAGAATGCCGATCGCGCCATTCGAGCTTTCTTTAAAAATAATCCCGTGATGTTGGGACTATACAAACTTTTTCCTGATATGTTCATGGAGCAATGTCGTCAGTCAACCATGACTTCGGTGCTGGGACTATTCTGGGAAATCATGGCTCCCGTGTTCTTTGAGATGTCGGATATTTACGATGAAGGTGGCTTTAAGGGAGTGCCCGATGCGATGGATTTCTTGGTAAATGGCATCTTTGCGATCGCAGGTCGTCCCATTTATCACCGCGTGAAGATTGGCGATGAATGGATTGATATTGTCCCCAAATCCAAGGGATTTACTTGGCTTTATGAAGCCGCTTTCCCCTATGTGGAGGCAGTGTTTTACCGTACTTCCCCATTCCGTGGTACGAAATCCTACAATGCCCAAGCTCATGAAGTTCCCAACGATCAGAATGATTTCCACTTTGGAATTTTGTACGCGGATAAGTTCCCTGTTGGCTCCGCAGGTATTCCGCCCACATTGCTGCATCAAGACATGTACCACTTCTTGCCGCAATATCTGATTGACTATTACAAACAGCATTGCCGTGGTGAAGATGACATGCTAATTCAGTTAGCTGTCAGTTTTCAGCGATCGATGTACAACGTTACTTCAGCTGTAATTCAGGCGGGAAGAGCGGCGTTGCTTTATCCTTTAGATGATCCTAATCCTAAACATCTCTTGGCAAATCGCCATTATTTTGAAGGACAACTGAATCGCTTCTGTAATCCTAAATATGGCATGGATAAGGCTGCCAGAATAGGGATGATTCAGGATCAGAATTATCGGTAATTATCTAAAAATATAGAGTTTAGGGCGGCGCTTCGCGCCGCCCTAAACTCTAAAAATCACAAACTAAAGGAATTAAATATGACCACAATTGTTGATATTGCTGTTAGTAACGAAGCATTTTCTACACTAGTCACCGCTGTCTCTGCTGCAAGCTTAGTGGAAGCATTACAAAGCCCAGGTCCTTTTACCGTATTTGCGCCTACTAATGATGCTTTTGCCAAATTACCTGATGGAACAATAACTACATTAGTCCAGAATATTCCTCAGCTAGCAAGGATTTTAACCTTCCATGTTGTCTCAGGAAAATATAAAAAAGAAGATTTAATCGGTGTAAAATCTTTGATTTCTTTAGAAGGCACACAAATTGATATTGATGTCTCTGATGATGGCTTCGAGGCAAATAATGCGACGGTGATTGCTGCTGATATTGAAGCTGAGAATGGCGTGATTCATGTAATCGATAACGTCATGCTGATGCGTCCTCATTGGTTTTATCCAATTATGGAATCTGGCAAAGTTGGTGTGGTGTAATTACAAAAAAAGCATTAAAAGTCCTGCACAGCAGGACTTTTAATGCTTTTTTGTATAGATTTTTTTTATTCTTAATTAAAAACTTATTTTATGTTTACACAGCTATCTGAACGGCGAATGCATTGGATTCGCTGGATATTAACGATCGCATGGTTACTGATCATTGCGTCATTATTTTACGATCCTTGGACTCCTCAATTTACAGTCCCCACTCATCCTTGGAGTCCATTGCGGTTAACCGATAGTTGCATCCCTGTACAAGGAAGCTGCTTGGTAGAACAGCCCTATGCCCTTGGTACTACTATATTCTGGGGTGCGGTTGTCCCTGCGGCGATTTTCATATTGTTGGTGTTTGGGCATGAGGTATGGCGGCGGATTTGTCCACTCTCATTTTTATCGCAAATCCCTCGCGCCTTGGGTTGGCAGCGTCAATTTAAACGCGAAAATGCCAAAACTGGCAAGGTTCGCTATGAGTTAGCCAAGGTAAAGCCCGACTCTTGGCTAGGCAAAAACTATCCCTATGTGCAGTTTGGCTGGTTATTTGCAGGACTATGCGGCAGGATTTTATTTTTTAATGCTGATCGCTTAATTCTCGCTCTATGGATCTTGACGACGATTGCTGCTGCGATCGCAGTTGGCTATCTCTACGGTGGCAAATCTTGGTGCAATTACTTTTGTCCGATGGCTCCTGTACAGCGCGTTTACAGTGAGCCAGGAGGACTATTTAGCAGCAGTGCTCACACTAGCGATCAGTTGATTACGCAATCGATGTGTCGAACTGTAATGCCCGATGGTAAAGAGCAAAGTGCCTGTGTGGCATGTCAAAATCCTTGTTTGGATATCGACTCTGAGCGGGTGTATTGGGATGGCTTGAGCAAACCTGAAGAATCATTTCTGAGATATGGTTATGTGGGTTTAGTGACTGGCTATTTTGTCTATTACTATCTCTATGCAGGTAACTGGGATTATTATTTCTCTGGTGCATGGGCAAGGCAGTCGGATCAATTGGCAACCTTGTTTAGTGCAGGATTCTATCTATTTGGACAAGCAATTAATATTCCCAAATTAATTGCTGTCCCTTTAACGCTGGGCGTTTTTACCGCAGTTGGTTATTTATTAGGTCGCTGGATTGAAAAGAGGATTAGGATTTACAGTGGCGATCGCAATCTCAAGCTATCTAGAGAAGTCATTCGTCATCGTATTTTTACTATTTGTACATTTGCAATTTTCAACTTCTTCTTTATTTTTGGCGGTCGTCCGTTAGTCCAGTTGATGCCACTTTGGGGGCAATATATCTATGATTTGGGACTAGTTCTGCTCAGTACGCTTTGGGTGTATAAAACTTGGCAGCGAAGTCCCGACCTTTATTCACGGGAGAATTTAGCCAGTCGCTTCCGTAAACAATTAGAGAAGTTGCAACTTAATGTTTCCCAGTTTTTAGAAGGGCGATCGCTTAGCGATTTGAATACCCATGAAGTTTATATTTTGGCAAAGGTTTTGCCTAGCTTCACTAGAGAAAAGCGCCACACTGCCTATAAAGGAGTGGTGCGCGAAGCCTTGGAAGAAGGATATGTCGATTCCTCCAGTAGTTTAGAAGTCTTGCAACAATTACGTCAGGAACTTGGAATTACTGATGATGAACACCGTGAAGTATTAGAAGAACTCGGCATTGAAGATCCTCAATTGCTAAATCCCGATCATAAGCGTAGTCTAGAAAATCAAATTCGCTTGACGGGCTATCGCAAATCGATGGAGCGGTTGATGCTATTGCAAAAGCAACAGTTTGATAACTCTTCCGATACTTTACTTGAGCAGAACTCAGCTCAAGTGCGAGCCTTACGCCGCCAATATGCAATTAATCCGCAGGAAGAAGCTTGGATTTTGGATGGCATTTCCCCCGAATCAGGAAACCTGCGTCGAGCCGAGTTTTTAGTCGCTCAGTTGCCATCTTTGATTTTCTGTTATCGAGCTTTACATCAGCCGATTATTCAAGAACATCAGACTGTGCTGAGACTTTTGTGGGATAGCATTACTCACAAAAATGAATTAATCGTTCGCACCATTTTAGGAACTCTAGAGACTTTCCCACATGATGCCAATGCGATCGCAGTTGCTCAACAGTTAGGACAATTAGCACCATCAGTTTTGGTGGAAGCCTTAGAATCTGAGAGTTGGAGCAATCGCTTATCTCCAGAAATGCTGCAATGTTTACATCCATCGCAGGGACAAGCAACTGTCTGCCAAATCGATTATTCGATTGAGGAGATTTTGCGATCGCTGGAGCCTTTGCTGGATGATCAAAATCCTTTGATGCAAGCTGCTTGTTTGTATATCACCGCGCAACTGAATCTTGAGCAAAGTAAGGCGATCGCCCGTAATTACAGTCTGCAAACTTCGAGCTTAGTGCAGGAGACGGCTAAGATCGTGCTATCGCTGACTGAGAGTTCCCCGCCGCTCACAGCATTTCCGATGTTAGAGAAAGTAGCGCATCTCTTTAATAGCGATTTCTTTCATAGGATGCATGGTGAAACGTTGGTAGGGCTTGCCGATCGCGCTGAGGTGAGAGCCTTTACGACTAATGAGGTGATTACGGAAGCAGGTGATACTTGTCGTGAGTTGTTACTGGTAATCACTGGCTCAGCGAAGATTAATTTCTATTCGCAGGGTGAGGTGGTGCGTGTTGAGCATCTCAAGTCTGGACAAACCCTAGATGAGCTAGAGGTTTTAGCCCATAGTGATTCTCAAAATACAATCATTGCTGAAAGTGAGGTTACGCGAATTTTGGCGGTTCCTGTGGATGCCTTTGATGCTTTTCTCGATCGCGATCGCGATTTTGCTCGTCGTGTTTTAGAACTAGAAAGTCGCCAACTCCAAAAATTCATGCGATCGTTCCAGACTGCAAAATAAAGAAGCAATGTTTTATGGCGCGGCTTTACTGCGCCATAAATAACAGAAAGCATAGTTAGGGCTTGCTGAGAAAGGCAGAAACAGTTGATATTAATGGTTTTCAAGGATAATAAAAACTGATAAAATGCAAGGAAAAAGCATAAAAACAAGAAAAAGCCTTGTAGCAATAAAATTTTATGTACCGACGTTCCGCCAAAGGACAACTATGATTTGAGAACTTCTATCTTCTATTTAATGGGAAACTATCAGGAGAGAATCGATGGGTAAAGTTAGCAGAACTAATCCCATGAGAAAGTTTTGAGAATGAATATGCAGAGCAATTCAGTGCAGGAGAAGGATCGCCAGCCAAGAGTTTTCGGATGGCACTGGGAACGCTGATTATATGCACTTAGCTTAGAAAGAATAATTGGTGCTGAAATAAATGGAGGTATCTTGGAGATTATTACCGCGACCTTGTAAATTTACGAAGGGAATCGCGAAATCAATTCGCAAAATCAGGCGTTCAATTGTCTCGGTGATAACGCTTAATCCTGCTGCGGCAAGGAAGTTTTGCGGTGGTGATGGAGTAGGATTATCGCCATGATTCCAGATCGCACCGAGATCGATAAATGGAGCTATTTGCAAAAGCGATCGCTTGGTATTTTGATCCCGCATAGCTGTTAGACGTGTTTCCAAACTCAAACGAATCCCATTATCACCTGATAGCGCACTTTGCCGAAACCCGCGTAGGGATTGTCCACCGCCGATGCTAAATTGTTGTGATGGTAGTAATGGATTTGCCGACAGTTGGGAATCGAGGGAGGCAATTAGGAGCGCGTCAGAGCCGAGTATATGCACCCGTTGCAATTGTCCGAGCCAGCTAAAGAAGCCAGCATTGGGTGTGGTGACAAAGGTTGCTCCAAAGAGTCCTGTACCAAGATTGAACTGCGATCGCAATTCCTACAATTATTTCCCTCCAGTTATCTCAGGATGATCTGACATATTACGTCGTGTTTTTTCTTCTTCTTTTTTCTTCTCTCTTCTGATTTCTTGCCAATCATTAAGTGGCTCAAACTCTTCAGGCATAGCAGATGGAGCGTCAGTTTTAGCCAGAGGATCGTCAAGTTTAGGACTGATTCTACATTCTGAGGTTAAAGGAGTAGTTGGCACAGATTGGCTTTGGATGATGGCTTGTACGGGCGACGAACCACCTATAAGTGATGTGACAGCCTGAAAACCTTCTACGACAGCGAAAGCGGTTTGAGTCAATTTCCATAGTTTTTGTTTCAAACTTTCGGCGGTTTTGACTTTATCATTTAGAAATACTTCGTAATTTTCGCAGTCGAGCAGAAGTTGCTTCGTGTCAGACCGAAATCTCTCAAAGAAATTTGCTACAAATTCATTGTAATTATCATCGCGCCATGTGGCTTGCAAGTTATTCCATTGATTTTCTACTCGGTCTAATTCCCTGTGCAAAGTTCCTACAAACCGAGCTAACTGCCTTTGCAATTCTTCAGCGTCTTCAAGATTAAACTTTGTCTGTGCTGCCATAGTCTACAGTCCTCTCAAAGCACCTAATTTAGCTCTACGCTCTTCGGCAATGCGAACTTGTTCACGCATGAAGGAAATATATTCTTCAGATTCTTTTTGGCTGTCTTTGTGGGTTGCGGCTAGTTTTTCGTAAAGAGGCTCAAAGGTTTGGTACTGGTCATCATGCCAGCACGATCGCAAGTTTGCCCATTGATTTTCTACTCTTGACCAATCTTGTTTCATGACTTGATGAAAGTTTTCCAATTGCTTGAGTAAGTCTTTTGCATCATCAAGATCGAATGTAGTTTGTGCTGCCATAATTTGCTCCTTTGGTTATGTTTGTGTAGCTGATATCTAGCAGATCTCCAACTTTTTTTGTGCAATCACAGGCAACTTTTGCCAAGCACAAAAAAAGTCGGAGATCTTAAATGCCTCAACCTCTTTCAAATTCTTCGACAATTTCCAAAAAGCGATCTAGCCATTTTTTTGCATCTTCGCCAGCATCAAGAGCGGATTCAGTTGTTTTTGTGGTTTCTTCAAATTCTTTGGTAAAGCGTTCTTTTGATTCACCTTGCCAAGACTCGTCACACTTTTTCCATTTGGCTTCTAGCTCTTTAAACTCATCACCAACTTGTCGTTGGAAGTTTCCCAAGACATCGATAAACCGACTGAGTTCGTCAATATTGACATCTATATCTCTTGCCATAAAGTTCTCCTGTTGTTTTATTAACGTTTCTGTTCTAGGTAATTTGCATAGGTCGCAAATTCCTGTTTAGTTGGCACTGCATAGGGTTTGAATTTCTCCAAATTAGCGGCTGTGGCTTCATCCTTGAAATAGGCGCGAAGTTTGGTGAGATTGGCGGCTAGGGTTTCATTGAATAAAGCACGGGAGTCATCCGCAGGCATGGTCAAGCCAATCCGTAGATCAAAATTGCTGAGGGAAATACGTTCTTTCCCTGCAAATAGTTGATTTAAGGTTTTGATACCTTCTACCCACAGAATTAGATGAATGCCAAGCTCTGCACCTTGAGAGGCGATCGCCATCAATTTCTTCGCATCATCGGACATATCGGGATTACCGCGATTGTCAACAGTAGGGCGTAGGCTATTGAGGCGTTCTAATGTACCGATCGCTGCTACAAAGAATATGGAAGCACCAAAATTAGTCGTGTCAGGCTCGACTTCTCGTAATTGCTTACGGCGCTCGAATTCAGCATGAATTTTTTGCAGGGTGGTATTTGCTTTGCTGATTTGGCGATCGCTGTCGGCGAAATCTTTGGCGATCGTGATTGGGAAATAGGTCGAGAAGGCTTCACGGAAATAAAGAGTCATGCTTGACCAGTGACTGCCGCGATCGTCTTCATCGGAGAGGTCGATGATGTGAAATTCGGCTTTTTGGGGTTGATGGCTGCAAACGAGGCTGGTCATCACGCCGCCGAGGATACCAAAGATATTTTCTTCGATGTTGCCGACTAACAGCATATTGCTACGGCTACGGCGGCGGAAGATGGCGCGGCTGTGGTAGCCAATTTGCATCGCTTCGCCGACCCATGCAATGCTAGGAAATTCACGAACGCGCCAGTTAGATTCATTGACGACATCTTTGATATCCGCAGGGCTGAGCCAAATATCAGCCGAAGCTAAAACTGTTAATAGTCCATTGTTTTTGAGGCGGGTGGGATGTCTGCCATCGAAGACCACCAGTTGATCGGTGGGTGGGCGTTTGTAGCCTGTGGCTTGCACGGTTTCTTGGATTTTTCGCAGGGCTTTTTTGCGCTCACCTGTCGAGGCATCGGCAACTTGACCGATTTCGTTACTACCTTTGCGCCCAAAATCAGAGTTGTAAATAACTTGCCCTGGGAATTTGAGCAAATCCACTGAGTCAGCATTGCCTTCTGCAAGAATTTGAGACGCAACATTTTGATTCATTTGCATCGCCATGCGTAACTCAATGAAGTCATAGAGACTACGCTTGATATTAGTGATGTTGGGCGACTGTGAAGCTAGTAAGAGATGAATCCCAAAAGCGCGACCTTTTCTGACTATGTTGTCAAAGATTTGGTTTAGCTCTGACGAGATACTGTCGTTATCCTCAAATAACACTTGAAATTCATCAATGACGATGAAAATACGCGGCATTTTCTGATTGGTTCTATCTCGGTATTCAGCAATCTTGGCAATAGAATTGGATGCAGACTTCCATTGATTAGCGCGAATCTCGAACTGCTCGTTGATTTTACGGAGGACACTCAAGCCAAATTCGCGATCGCTTTCAATGGAGATAACTTTGGCATGGGGTAATGCTTTAGAAAGATCAAGATCATTACTAGAGCTAGAATTCTCTTCACCGCGATCGGGATCGACATAGACTTGAAACTCCACGCCTTCTTTGAAATCGAGTAGATACATTTCCAATTCATCAGGAGCATAGCGCATGGCTAAACCGTTGATGATGCTATGCAATGTATAACTTTTACCTGCTCCTGGCTTACCAAATAGCAGCGACTGATAGACTCCCAGCCCTTTCGAGTTTTCGCCTAGCCAAAATTCTAACTTTTCTCGCGCTCCTGCCACACCGATCGCAGTCCGAATTTCACCGCGACTATCGTCTGTCCATAGGGCTTCTGGGTATAGCTGCGAGAAGGGAACTCCGTCACGTTTGACTTCACCACTAGCTTCGCTGATCATGGCGGTGAGTTGATTAAAGTGATCGCTTTCGGGCGGTTTATCTAAAGTTGCATAGCAAATTATTGGTGCTTCGGGAGACTCATACACAAATAGAGGTTCACCATTGTAAGAGCGATCGGCAGGGCGCAAAATCTGACAATGAGCTTTAAACAGGTCGTAATTGAAGTTACGCGGCTTCTCTAGTGTTTCGTCGATGTGAATGATCGTGTAAACTCCCGCCTTTGCGCCTGTTTCTAGCAAGCTGTTGAGATATTCAAAGGAACGGGTATCAAACTTCTTGGGGAAGTCGGCGATAAATAAGTAGCGATAGGCTTCTTGAATGACTTCGGCGGCGGCGTTGTATTCTTCGATCGTGGCAAAGTCTCGACCGAGATAGTTTTGGATGACTTGTTCGATATGAATTATCAGTTTGTGTAATTCTTCTTGAATGTCATCGCTGGTGGTGTAGATCCGTTTGCCGCGTATTTCTTCGGGCAAGCTGGTTTTGAATGGGAAGGTGTCTCCCATGCTGACGGGATCGATGAAGATGCCTTGCAGTTTTCGGACTGGGAATGTTGCGATCGCTCGTAGTGCGATCGATTCGAGGGCGGCAGTTGCAGCTTGTCTGGTTTCGGGGCTATTTGTGAAGATCGCAATATGTCCAGACTTGTTAGGAAATACATCAGTTGAACGACATTGCAATAAAAATGGTAAATCTCTTAAATTGATATTAGACAAGCTAATTTCTGAGTTTTGCAAACTCTGATCATATTCACTAAAATTGAAAAGAAAATCACTTCCTTGTTTCTGAAGACAACGAATTGTTCCAGACCGAATACTTACTGGCGCTAATCCTTCTATTCTAGGTTCGTAGCTATTTGGTTTATTAGTTTCCCACCACCGTAAATCTTGCCAAGAAGGGGTAACTTGCCAAGAAGGAGTAAGAATATCCTCTTCTATATCAAGTTGTGCAAGATGGTCTTGAATTTTATAAGAAAAGGGCATTACAGTAATAAAATCAGATAGTATTCTTCCTAATTCTGACAGTGTTTGTTCAATACGCATTTCTAAAAGCTTTTTAAACTCAACAACCAAAGAGAATTTGTATGCCACATCCTCCTCAATCTCTTCACGTTTTTCTTCTAGAGCTTCTTCTTTTAATTCGCGTTCTACTTTTAGGCTTTCCTGTTTAGATTTATGCGCTTGGGGCTGCAACTTACGCAATTCTTCAATTTTTCGTTTGTATTGATACTGCTCATACTCGCAGCGATCAAGTGCTTCATTAACTTGACTTTTTTTGTCGAGAAGATCAAATATGTTTGCCATGTCTATAAAGAAAGTTGATTTATTTCGGTTTTTAATTCTGCAAGTCAAATATTGAGGTAAGCCTATGCAATCTCAGTTTTCACAAAGAAATTCTAGTCTCAAAAAAATATAGAAAGAATACCAGCGCGAACAATGAATACGACTATAGTTAATCCAAATGCTCCTATAATTCCGCCAATCAATCCAATAACAAAACTTCCAGCTAGAAAAGCTATTTCTGTCGAGATTCCAGTTTGATATTCTTCGAGTTTTATATGTTTGCGGCGAATATCGTCATCTATCCCATAAATTTTTTGTTGTAATGCATTTATTTCCGATGATAGATTCGCCTCAAGAACGGCTAATTCAGATGATTGTTTTTCGTCAAGAGCAGTTAATTCAGAATCAATTCTTCGGCAGTGATTTCCCCGATTAACTATAGCCTGTTTTAATGAATTTGCTAGCAAGTCAAATTCTTCTGGTTGAAGATTCAATACAGCTTTTAAAATTTTGGCACGATCATCATCTTCGATCATGGGTAACTCATCAATTTCGGTACATCCAGAAGCACTCATTGCGAACTGGCTTTCTATATCAGAAAAATTATTTTTACAGTATACGTTCAGTTCATTAGCCTTTTGAAAGTCATGATAACTTTCAGCCAAAGACTTTAGATGTCCCTGCTGTACAAATAGAGAATATGCATCAACATCTCTTACGGATTCAGTAACTTCAACTTTTTGATTATCTGTTGCCATATATTAATGAGCCTTAGTGATAGAAAGATTAAATCGCCACATATCAAGTAGCCAGACATGAAAAATTGAAAAGAGATTAAGATCTCCGACTTTTTTTGTGACTGTCAAAAGTGAACTCTGCTTGCAAAGAAAAAGTCGGAGATCTGAGCATTTATAGTTCTCCTTCGCTTACTTCCTTAAAATCAACAGCTTTGCCTTGAAATTAGAAAATAAACTTTTCATTCACCCAAAAAATTAGGTGTACGTGCTTATCTGACCGATTAGCTATCAAAAACTTTGTAAATCTCACCCCTGACTTAAAACTTAACCTAAATCTTACAGAAAAAAGAAACGAAAAACAACCCCTTGAATCAATAAAATTTTTATAAAGCCTGAACTTCGCAATTTTTTCATAAACAAATCTAGCGCTGCACCTTGTCCAAAAACGGGAGAGCATTGTGTGGCAAAGGTTTTAAACTAATCGCCCTTTAGAGATTTAGCCATTTAACATAGGGTAGATAGACTTTATGAATTTTTGTGCCTCAGAAATAGCATCTAATGCTTCATCTTTAGTTGGCTCAAACCGAATATTGTAATCACTCATTTGTCGGTCATCGTAAGCACTTGCTAAAGATTTTGCCAAGTCATTACTAATTTTGCCAGTCTTCACAAAATGTAAGCCTAACAACTTGATAAGCCCCTTGTGAGTAGAAGCCTCAAAACCCTCTGAAAGCAACAAGGCTTGAGACATATAGTACATCGCATAATAAGACCGTGACAAACACAACCGATAACGCCCCATATCAACAAGTATTTTTGCTGTCTCTAGCTCTTCCGTTGCCAACGCTATAAATTTTTGGATGTCTGTCATAAAGTAATTCCTTCACGACGTACTTTACTCGCAAAAGATGCCGATCGATCGCTAAACTCCTCCAATGAGATAGGCATAATCGAAACTAGCTCGTCAAACTCTAATAAAAAATATAAGCGGATATCTGCCATTCGCCTAATCTCTTGAACTGGCAACACTTGCTCTTTTAGTACTACCAAAACATCAACATCTGAATCAGCAGTTGCTTCGCCTCTAGCGACAGAGCCGTATAGTAACACTGAAAATAGGCGATCACCATACAGAGCTTGCAATTGTGATTTTAATTCTTGCAAAAGAAACTGTAAGCGATCGCTAATATTTACAATGTTAGTGAGCATAATTTCCTAATGGCTAGGCTTTTAATTGAAAATATCATGCTGATTGTAGCGTGATCGCCAAAAAATTTTATACTCAGTACTAGACTAATCAAAAAATCTATCAAGCATGACTCAGAAAGAAGTAATCCTAACCGATAAAGCGCCTGCGCCTGTTGGCCCCTATAATCAAGCGATCGCAGTTCCTGCCACCAGCAAGTTAGTGTTCATGGCGGGACAAATTGCGATCGATCCTGCGATCGGCAAAGTCGTTGCTACCACAATCGAAGATCAAACTGAGCAGGTTCTCAAAAACATTCAAGCTGTTCTCGCTGAAGCAGGTGCAGATTTTGCCAATGTCGTTAAAACCACCGTCTTCCTAGTAGACATGGCAGACTTCGCAGCCATGAACGCCATCTATGGCAAATATTTTACTGCTCCCTATCCTGCACGTTCCTCAATTCAAGTCGCCAAATTGCCCCTTGACGTTCGCGTAGAAATCGAGTGCATCGTCGCAATCTAGAGAAAACAATACTATTTTCCTTCAGCAAAAGCCTTGCCTAGCGAGGCTTTTTTGAATTTTAGAGAGTTATATAAAGAGGTAACAATGAAAAGTTTGTGGAGCGATCGCGAGGCTGCGGAATATAAAGGTGATTTGGGATTAAGAGTATACACATCACAGCTACTAGGGCGCGATCCATCTTTGGTGCTACATGGTGGCGGTAATACTTCTGTCAAAATCCGTGAACAGAATCTCGTTGGTGAAGAAGAAGAGATTCTTTATGTCAAAGGTAGCGGCTGGGATTTAGAAACGATCGCAGAGGCAGGTTTTGCTCCTGTCCGCATGGCGCATTTGTTGAAATTAGCCAAGTTGCAAGTTCTCTCCGATTCACAAATGGTGAATGAACTGAAAACACAGATGACTAAGGCAAGTGCACCTGCGCCATCGGTAGAAACAATTCTCCATGCCAGTTTGCCCTATAAATTTGTTGATCACACCCATGCTGACGCGGTAATTTCGGTGACGAATACGGCGAATGGATGGGAGCGAATTCAAGAAATCTATGGCGATGATGTGGTGATTATTCCCTATGTGATGCCAGGATTTGACCTAGCAAGAGTGTGTGCTGAGAAGTTTGCCGCAGAGAAGAGCGATCGCACCATCGGTATGGTGTTAATGAATCATGGTATTTTCTCCTTTGGGGCTACGGCTCATGAATCCTATGAGCGAATGATTGCATTAGTTGATCGTGCTGAAGTTTATTTGCAGAAACATCATGCTTGGGAGATCTCACCACCAGCTACTCTAATTAGGGAAAGTGCGGCAAGATTAGAGATCGCCAAACTACGCTCTGAAGTTTCTCAATTTGCAGAGTTTCCCGTGATTTTAAGTTCTCATGCCGACGAAAAAAGCTTAGCCTTTGCGCAAAGGAAAGATGTAAACATCATTTCGCAACAGGGCTGTGCGACTCCCGATCACGTCATTCGTACTAAGCGCTTGCCCCTAGTGGGGAGAGATACAAAGGCTTATGCTGAATCCTATCGCACCTATTTTGTGGAAGAATCTGCTAAGTCAACTCAGTCTGTGACAATCCTTGATACTGCACCCCGTGTAATTCTTGATCGCTTATTAGGACTAGTCACTGTCGGCAAATCCGCTAAAGATGCGGCAATCGTCGCGGATATCTATGAACACACGATGGAAATCATCCAGCGATCGCAACTTTTAGGTGGATATCAAGCATTACCTGCCAGCGATATCTTTGCAGTGGAATATTGGGTATTAGAACAAGCCAAACTTAAAAAAGGTGGTTCTTCTCCTGCGTTTACTGGTGAAATTGCCCTAGTTACGGGTGCGGCTTCAGGTATTGGTAAAGCTTGCGTAGATTCGTTACTAAAACGCGGCGCAGCTGTCGTGGGCTTAGATATCAATCCTGAGATTGAGAATCTGTATGATCGCCCAGATTTTGTCGGTATTACTTGCGATGTCAGTGATGAATCTGCGATCGCTCATGCGCTTGATCAAGCCGTCAAATCCTTTGGTGGGCTTGATATTCTCATTCTCAATGCAGGAATCTTTCCGTCTGGCTGTCGCATTGAGAATCTTGATACTGCTACATGGCAAAAGGTGATGCATATCAATCTTGATGCAAATTTAATTTTGATGCGTGAATGTTATCCATTGCTGAAACTTGCTCCTAATGGCGGTCGCGTCGTTGCGATCGGCTCTAAGAATGTTCCTGCCCCTGGCCCAGCAGCAGCAGCATATTCTGCTTCAAAGGCAGCGTTAACCCAACTGATGCGTGTCGCAGCACTGGAATGGAGTAGCGATCGCATTCGCGTCAACACCCTACATCCTAATGCGGTTTTTGATACTGGCATCTGGACAGAGGATGTGTTGACATCTCGCGCTCAGCACTATGGATTAACGGTTGAGGAATATAAGACTAATAATCTTCTCAAAGTAGAAGTCACCAGTCGCCATGTTGCTGAACTTGCGGCGGAGATGTGCGGGGCGCTGTTTGCCTGTACGACTGCGGCTCAAGTTCCCATTGATGGTGGTAACGATCGCGTGATTTAATCAAGAAAGGCTCGCAATGCGAGTCTTTCTCTCATTATGGCTAAAGCCGCGAGCTCGTTCACAAAAAAACTATAGCAATTACCAAATGAAACCCAAGCAAATTTTGAAAGTGTTGCTTCGCAATACTTTCAAAATTTGCTTGGGTTTCGTTTGGAGCACAAAGTGCTGTAAATGAAAAAACTAGGAGATCAATGATAGTCACAGTTATGAGGGAGCTAAAGTGTAGAGAGCGCATTTGCCAAAACTAAAACAGCGATCGAACCAAAGTAGAACTTAAGAATAAATCTACCAAAATGAAATACTGACATTGCTTTGCTCCTCACTTCCTTGTAACTCTTGATGCACTTAGTATCAGGTTTTTTCTCAAGATATGACGTGATGAGATCCTTTGAGGTTTTGTGATTGTTTGGATTAAAAGATGCGATCGCGATCACTAGCCATAAAAGAAGGAGGGTTGCAGCGCAACCCTCCTTCTTTTATGGCTAGTGTTCAAACGAACCCATAAATTTTTTGAAGGTTTTGCTTAGCAAAACCTTCAAAAAATTTATGGGTTCGGATTTGAGCGTAAAACACTGTATGACTTAAAGAGAACTATATCTTTCTTCAGCAAAGGGTTCGCCGCGATGGTGATAGCCATTACGCTCCCAGAAACCGAGTTGCATTTTATCGAGAAACTCAAGCCCATTTAGCCATTTAGCACTTTTCCAAGCATAAAGGTGGGGAACTACCAGTCGCATGGGGCCACCATTATCAATCGGCAACGGCTCATCAAAAAGAGTATGGGCAAAGAAATTCTCTTCCCTCACAAAATCTTCCATGGCAATATTTGTCGTGTAGCCCCCATAGCAATGTTCCATTAAATGTACTGCTTGAGGATCGACTTCAATATATTTTAGGAAATCTGTAACTTTTACACCCTTCCATTTCACGTCGAGCTTTGACCATGTGGTTACACAATGAAAGTCAATTGTAAATTCTGTTTGCGGCATTGACATGAAGTCATCCCATGAGAATGTTTTCTCTGTTGCTAATCCCCATACGCGAAATTGCCAGTCTTGACGCTGAATTTGGGGCGTATCTCCATAGGTCATGATGGGGAAGCCATTGGTCAGCCTCTGCCCTTTAGGAATACGGTCTTGATTTGGCGATCGGGATTGAAACAAACTTCCAAACATAGAAAATTCTCACTCAAAATCAACTGTAAAAATCAACTGTAAATATTATCGCTGTTTTTAGAAAATAAGGTGGTTTCTCGTTGGAAATTGACCCCATCCTAAGCCTCCCTTATCCAAGGGGAGAGAACAAGATTTTTAGTTTTCTCCTTTCCAAGCTACATGATAAAAATGAGTAGCGCACAAATTGCTGTAATTTAAATGGCGACAGCTATAAAAATGCTAATCTTAAACAAAGTTATGTTTGGTTTACGATAATGTCCCTGACAGGATTACCAAATATTTTGAATGGCATTCAGTCGCGTACTAGTTGGCAGCAGCGCTGTCAATATTTACTGATTGTCGAAAAATGGGCGGAGATTGTCGGTGAATCAGTTGCAAAACAAACTTGCCCAATTGGGGTATATCAAAAAGCTCTACAGGTCGCTGTATCGAATTCAGTTTGGTCGCAGGCTCTGACCTTTGAGCGCGTCAGGATTTTAGCAAAAGTAAATGCACTGTTTGGCGGTGCTGGAACTATCGCGATCGCTGATATTCATTTCTCCACCGCAAAATGGGCAACCCAACAACAAACCCTGAAAGAACAAAAGGTTGTTGCCGAAGATCATCCTAGTTATTTACCTCCAGCGATCGCGAATGAATTACCTAATCGTAAACTGAAGCCGAATCTTAAAATCAAATTAGATATTCCTAAAGCCCCCGAAAATGCCAATGAGGCATTCCAACGTTGGCAAGATGTCATGAAGTTGAGAACCCATCAAATGCCCAACTGTCCTCGATGCGATCGCCCTGCTCTCACTGGTGAAATATCTCGCTGGCAGATGTGCCGAGTTTGCGCGATCGAATATTTATTTAATTAATCATGTCAAATCCAGAATTCCTTCAGGCTTGTAATCCTAGCTTTTCTATCTGTTTGCCAAAAGAAGCAAATTACTACATAGATTTGACTGCCGCTAGGGGCGAGAATGTCGTGAAGCGAATGCGGAGAGCGATCGCTTTATCTTCTAACAAACATACCTATCAACTACTTTCAGGACAGATTGGTAGTGGTAAATCAACGGAACTCCTCAGATTAAAATTTGAGCTGGAGCAGCAAGGCTTTGTAGTAATTTATTGTGCAGTTGACCAGTATTTGCAAATCCATGATCTTGGTTTAGCAGAGCTTTGGCTAGTGATTCTGAAGCTAATTTTGCAGCAACTAGAGAGCAAAGGAGATTCAATCTCTCTAACCTATTTGCCGAATGCGATCGCGGAAATTGAAAAATGGATGAGGATAATTCCATCTGTTAATATCTCAACTTCTGGGCAACGCTTACAGAGAATTTTGCAAACCTTGCAAGATAACGATCAAAATCGCCGCCAGTTGCACCGCCATCTGGAATCACGTCTTACCAATCTGCTAATTGTGGCGATCGAAGAAGTAACGGGAGTCGCAAGCGATCGCGTTAAGCAAACGGGGAAAAAAGGATTAGTAATCTTGGTGGATAATCTTGATCGACTATCCATTGAGCAGTCTGATTTAATTTTTGGTAGAGGCGGTAAATATTTACGTCAATTTCAATGCCACACCATCTATACTTTGTCACTGCTAGCGAGTATTCATCTCAGTGAGCAATTTCAGTTAAAGGGTACTGTCCCGATCTTATTGCCAAACTTGCAGCTATGCGATCGCCATGATGTTGTTAAGCCTGAAAGTTTAAATCTACTGCGCCAAGTTGTGTTATCAAGGATGTTACCCAATATTGTCTCTGATCTGAGGTTAGAGCAAGTTCCCAATTGCTTTGATCATCTAGAAACCCTTGATCGACTATGTTTGGCTAGTCATGGTCATATACCATATTTACTATCCCTACTGCAAGGCTGTTTGCAATCGCAAGATCCGCCGATTAGTCTTGATACGCTCAACCAAGTCTTGGAGAACGATCACATTACTCGCTTATCCACAATTAGCGATCTCGATCTGCAAGCTTTACACAAATGTCTGACTAGTGATTATGCCCTCACATCCGAAGCCATTAATTTGTGTCGTCGCCTCCTACTCTTTTCACATCATGATCATCAGGGCGACTGGTTTAGTAGCCCCTTTGCAACCAAAAATCCAGATGAGTAGTAAACAAAAAAAGCTTAAAAGCATCGTCTCACGATGCTTTTAAGCTTTTTTGGATTATTTAGGCTGCAACCAATTGCTCGGCTTGTTTGGTGAGACGCTCAAAGGTTTCACGCATCTTCAGACCCACGATAATTTGTAACAGACCAGTACCATTATTAGAACCTGGATAATCAGGGTGTTTACGTAATAGCTCAGTCAGTTCACCGTAGTATTTAGTATCTAGGCTGCTGAGATGACTTTCGATATAGACCATTTCGTCAAGGCGATCAAACTGTCCATCGATCTCCAAGATGCTGGCAGGTTGACCAAGCCAGCTATCTGGCCCCGAAAATAACTTAATACCTGGATAGGAGCAGGTTAGTTTTGTGCCGCAGGGAATCCAAGAAATTGTGGAACCTTCATCAAATAGATAAGCTGGCTTCAGACCCTCAACACTGCTGCGCTGAACTAAGCGCACACGCAATACTTTACGCTCAGTGTCATTAGGAATAAGATTAGTTGGCAGAATCTGGATAACAACATCAGCATGAGCTTTTTGAGGATCGATATATGCTTCAAAGTCTGGTCTACGAGATTCGATCGCTTGCATAACATCAGCAAGGGTATGACCACGCTCAGCCATATCACGCTGAATCTTCCAAGCAATTTTGACTTCGTCACTGAGGTCAAGGTAAATACTGAAATCGAGAAGTGCACGCACTCGCTCGTCATAAATTGGATGCAAGCCCTCGATCACAATTACTTTATTAGGCTCAACCAATTCGGGCGGATCAAGTAAACCTGTTTCATGGTTGTAGATTGGCTTCATGATCGATTTGCCTTCTTTGAGGGCTTTGACTTGCTCGTACATCAAGTCAAAATTATTGGCCCGAGGATCAAGCGCAGTAATTCCCGTTTCTTTACGTTGTTTGCGATCTAGGCAGTGATAGTCATCTAGACAAATCACGGTCATAAATTCTTCGCCGAACAAGTCATTTAATCTGCGTAAAAATGTGGACTTGCCGCAACCAGAGTCTCCTGCAACTCCGATTACAACAACGCGGTTGGGCTTACTGCTCATAATTCTGAACCAATCCTTATAAAAATGTATTTATTATTACTTCTTTCCCAACCTCCAATCTACCAAAACAGTGATCTCCATACAAGTTTAATTTTGACTTGATTTTAATAATTGCTGTTGTTTATGAATTTAAAGCAAAAATAACAAGTAAATTATTATCCTTAGCTTCATTAACGGTGGAAGACTTAATTATTTAGTAGGATGGGTTAGGGCAACCTACCCCATCCATTAGGTAGGTGAAAATAATCGATTACGCGATCTCTTGCTGAGCCTTTAACGATCGCTGCCTGTAGGGAAGTAAAAACCGTAATATCGCCATATTTCTGTGAGCCTGAGTGCAGGTCATAATAAAATTATATTTTCATGTCAGCGCATTTACATAAGTAACTAATGACCTTACAAACAGACATTGACACCGCCGCCGCTCAGCTTAAGGATAAAACCCCTCAAGAAGTACTCACATGGGCGCTCGGTAACTACGACAAGATATCGCTAGCTTCAAGTTTTGGAGCCGAAGATGTCACCTTGATCGACATGATTGCCAAAATCAAACCCGACGCAAATGTATTCACACTCGATACAGGTCGATTGAATGCAGAAACCTATGAAGTAATTGCCAAAGTACAACAAAAATATCCACAACTACAACTGCGCATCATGTTTCCTCAAGCCGAAGCAGTGGAACAGATGGTCAGTGATAAGGGCATTAATCTGTTCTATGACAGCGTTGAAAATCGCAAGCAATGCTGCTTCATTCGCAAAGTAGAGCCACTTGGTCGGGCTACTAAGGGGCTAGATGCTTGGATTACAGGGCTACGCCGTGATCAGACTGCAAATCGTTCCACAATGGAAACCGTTGAACTAGATGGCGATCGCAATATTGCCAAGATTAATCCTTTAATCGATTGGACAAATGAGCAGGTTTGGGAATACATTCATGCCAATGACGTTCCCTACAATGCGCTCCATGATCAAAACTTTCCTAGTATTGGCTGCGCACCATGTACGAGAGCCGTCGAAGCAGGAGAAGATCTCCGTGCTGGTCGTTGGTGGTGGGAAATGAGCAATCAAGAATGTGGATTGCATGTTACTAGTGACGGTCGATTGGTTCGCGCCAAAGGAGAATAAATGATAAAGGCTCGCTTTGCGAGCCTTTAAAAACCCAGAGATTGTAGATGTGGTGCTTTGCACCGCATCTACAATCTCTGGGTTTTGGAGATAGCGATATTGTTTGCAAGAATATATAAAGTGATGAACATGGCTAATGTAATGCAATATCGCGATTGGTACTTTCGAGGATGGCGATCGCGTTATGGGTTTCGCCGATCGCAGAATGCTGACTCTACTAAGCCACCGATTCTGTTAATTCATGGATTTGGTGCAGCAATCGATCATTGGCGTGGCAATATTCCAGCTTTGGCAGAAAATCATACGGTCTACGCGATCGACCTATTAGGATTTGGGAATTCCGAAAAACCACCAACTCGCTATTCGATCCATCTATGGGTGGAGCAAGTTTTCCAGTTTTGGCAGAAGTTTATTAAAGTGCCAATGGTGATTATTGGGAACTCAATTGGAGCTCTCGTTGCTGCGATTGCCGCTAGCCATCATCCCGAAATTGCTTCAAGCGTAGTCGTGATTAGCTTGCCTGATATCGCCGCTTTTAACGACATGGTTCCTAAAGCACTGCAACCAATTGAGCGTACGGTCAAAGCGATTGTGTCCGCAGTACTTGTTAAGCCTCTATTCCATTTAATCCGTCAGCCCTTCACAATCCGTTTAGTTCTTAAAGGAATTGTCTATTGCGATCGTCGTCGCGTTGATAAGGAACTAGTAGAAATCATTGCTGAACCTGCACGCGATCGCCAAGCGGCTGAAGCTTTTCTCAGGCTTAATCGCAGTATCAATCAACCCAACTATTCACCAAGTTTGACTCAAGCCCTTGAGCAATTGCAAGCACCTCTATTGATCTTGTGGGGAAGTAGCGATCGCTTAATCCCTCCATCGGAAGGTAAGCGTTTAGTGAAGTATGCACCCAATGCCACATTAATGTATTTGGAAGGAATGGGACATTGCGCTCACGACGATAACCCTGAGCGGGTCAATTATGAAATTCTAACTTGGCTAGCTTAAAAAATAAGACTAAGGTAACTTCAAAGTGTGACAACACTTTTGTGAATTAAAAAACAAACCCTGTATGGGTTTTAAAAACACAAAATAGCGTAGCCACTTGGCGTTTTGGTATTAGAAATATATTTATTAAGTCTGAAACCTAAAATTAAAATAAAGCGAATGAAGGTTTTAACGATTATCCTTTATAGTAATTCATCAATGATAATCATAAAAAACTAGGAACATTTTTGTGGTTTTGGAAGTCTTCCGTAAGATCTGAGACATGTACTTTAAATGATCATTTCTAAGGTTTTATTCGGATGCATCAAAAAATTATATCTCAGGCATATCAGACCTTTGAGAAGCTATGGCAAAGAGCCCTTAGCGCTCCTTCAGATATAGCTCTATTTATTAGCAATCTTGATGTGGTTGAGCAAAAGGTTCTATATCCGCGCTATCAAAGGTTTATCCGCGAATATCAACCATTACTTAATCACCCAACCTCTGAAGAGCAAAAAATTGTCCAAGAGCTAGAAAAATATGGGGTTGCGGTCACAACTTTAGCTGACTTGGAAATTCCTCATAGCGATCGCTTTTTTCTTGCCGCCGAAAATATCTCTAAAGAACTCAAAAGCGATGCCCAAAATCCTTTGTATGTGGGCAGACATACATTAAATATTAATGCGGAGCAGATTATGCGTTATCCAGAATTATTTCTGTGGGGCGCAGATGCTAAGCTTCTAAGAATTATTGAAAACTACCTTAAGCTACCTGTTGCTTACGACGGTTTATCCTATTACTACAGCCTTCCAGATGGAAGAGAGACTGGTCCACGTAAGTGGCATCAGGACAAAGAAGACTGGCAAATGATCAAAGTTGGCGTTTATATCAATGATGTAAATGAAGATGGAGGACCCTTTGAGTCTGTTACTCCCGAAGCTAATGAATTTCTATGCAAGACTTTGAAAACTCAATCTGTGCGCCGTTATAAAACGGCTTTTCATCAGGAAATTCAGGAGATGCTACCCGAACATATGCAGGGTAATTGGCATAAAACCTGCACGGGTAATGCTGGAACAGTAATTTTTGTGGATACGGCGCGATACTATCATCGTGGTAAACCACCCACTAAATTCGATCGTTCGGCGATCTTTTTTGGCTACTGTAGCCGCAAACCCCGACATCCTTTTTTCTGTGGTAGATCACCGCTCTCTGATGAAGAGCTGAGATATATGGCAAGTCTCCTCCCAGAGGATACTCGGGACTGTGTAACTTGGCGCGATCGCTTAACAGGATTGGCTAAATGGATTCCTAAAAATCGTCTTAGAGTTTGAAAGCCCTGCACTCAAGTGCGGGCTAAGAGCTATAAAACCCGTTGAAACGGGTTACGGAAAATTATTCGTTAGTCTGCTTTAGCAGACTTGAGCTTTTAGCCCAGCACTTGAGTGCAGAGCTTATTTATCCCCAGCGCAATACTGCTGAACCCCAGCTTAAACCTGCGCCAAAACCTGCGATCGCAATTAAATGATCGGGTTGGATTTTGCCTGCTTGTACCCACTCATTAAGTGCGATCGGGATTGAGGCGGCGGAAGTATTACCGTATTTACCCATGTTGCTGACCGCTTTGGCAGGGTCGATGCCAAAGCGATTAACAACTGCGTCGATAATACGTTGATTAGCTTGATGCAAAATTAGCCAATCAAGATCATGGACTTCCAAATGAGCATAGTGCAAAGATTTTTCGATCACTTCAGGAACGCGACGTACTGCAAACCGATAGACCTCTTGACCATTCATACTGATGGATTCAAAGGTACTCCGACCAGAATAATTGATATTAAGTAAATCATTTCCCTTGCCATCGCTGCGCATCTCAAAGCCTAAGAGATTGTCTTGAGGCTTACTTTCGCTACTGGCTTGCAAAACTATAGCTCCCGCACCATCCCCAAACAAAATGCATGTGCGGCGATCTTGCCAATCGACCCAACGCGAGAGCACATCAGCACCGATCAGCAAAACATTTTTGTAAACTCCAGTGCGAATATATTGTGAGGCAGTAACCACGCCAAATACAAATCCAGAACATGCTGCAACCAGATCAAAAGCGACAGCTCGTTCTGCGCCTAAGATTTTTTGAACTCTTCCTGCTGTCCCAAACAAGTCATCACTAGTTGAGGTAGACAAAATAATTAGATCAATGTCTTCTGCTGTCAAGCCTGCGGCTGCGATCGCCTGTTTTCCAGCTTGTGCGGCAAGATTTGCTACTGAATCATTCTCGCCATCGGCAATATGGCGCTCTCTGATGCCTGTACGCGAGGCGATCCACTCGTCAGTGGTGTCCACCATCTGCGCGAGATCATGATTAGTAAGTACGCGATCAGGAACGGCGGAACCGCTACCAATAAAACGCACTCCGACGAGAGAAGATTCAGTAATAGTCATTGGCTGTGTTTGATCAGAATAGCTGGATAAAGAGTGTTACAGAGCTTTGAATTAAAACCTAATCGCAAAAAAACTAACTAGAGCTAAGTTGGTGGATCATCAGGGGTGTCATCGATCGCTGGTACAGATACTTTAGGCTTGATTTGACCACGAATACGCTCAAGCACTTCATTATCAACAGCATCCTTCGCAACACGGATGGCATTACGAATACTCACAGCGTTAGAGCTACCGTGACTAATCACACAAATACCAGCTACACCGAGTAATAAAGCTCCACCATACTCATCAGCATCAATGCGCTCTTTCACCTTTTTTAGATTTGGTTTCAAGATTAATGCGCCAAGTTTGCCCCGCCAACCCTTAGGTAACTCTTCCTTGAGGATTTGCATGACCGCATTACCTACCCCTTCAGCGAATTTGAGCACAATATTGCCTGCAAAGCCATCACAGACGATCACATCAAACTGACCCTTAAGAATGTCGCGTCCTTCGGCATTGCCTGCAAAGGTAATTTGGGGATTATCTTGTAAGGCTTGATGAACGCGAATCGCTAGCTCGTTGCCTTTACAAGCTTCTTCACCAATATTCAACAAGCCAACTTTTGGCTCTTTAATGCCGATCGCATATTGACTATAGAGCGAGCCCATAATGGCAAACTGCTCTAAAAATTTGGGGCGACAGTCCACATTTGCGCCGACATCCAGTAAAAGTACAGGCTTATGCGCAACCTGCGTGGGGAACAATGCACCAATCGCAGGTCGATCTACCCCTGGTAATCGCCCTAAGCGCAGTAGCGCCGCCGCCATTGCTGCACCAGAATGCCCCGCCGAAATCACGGCATCGGCTTGCTTGCGCTTAACTAAGTTCATCGCCACGGCGATCGAGGAATTAGGTTTGCGGCGCAACCCCTCAAGAGGCTCATCATCCATTTCGATGATCCCTTCTGATGGCACGATCTCAAGGCGATCGCTTTCTTGATAATTATGTTGCTTGAAGTAATTCGCGAGAATGTCGCGATCACCTACTAACGCTATATCCACACCCAATTGGGTTTGAGCTAATATTGCTCCTTCGATTATCTCGCGTGGGGCAAAATCTCCACCCATCGCATCTACTGCAATTCTCACTATTTGCGATCCTGTCTGAGTTTTATAACTAAAACTGTAAAGAATTTTATTTAACCTTGCAAAAATTTTAACAGTTCAAGTCACCTCAACTATCGGCAATCTCAAAAAAGCCATAAAGATGAGGATTGTTAAGGGAGCCATTAAGTACTTGTGCAAATTACCAGAACCCATAAAGTAGCACCCCGCAGGGGCGCTACTTTATGGGTTCTGGTTTTAAATTAATTATGCCCATCTACTTATTTTTATGGTGCTGGAACAACGGCTCTATTAGCTTCGCGATCAAGTGGCAAAATCAAAGGCGTGTTTTGACCACTGCCGAGAATGACAATTTTAGAATTTGGAGATAGCGATAATTTTTCCGTTGCCTCGATCGCACGTAATTGGAGCACCGCAGGTGTAAGCCCCTCAGCTAGAATTTTTTGAGCGTCCGCACTGCCCTTTGCCTCTATGCGTTTGCGATCAGCTTCTTGCTTCTCTTTTTCTAAGACAAATTTCATTTGCAGATTTTCCTGTTCGGCTTTGAGCCTTTGCTGGATCGCAGCCTGCAAAGTTTCAGGAACTTTCACGTTTCGCAACAGAGCTTCATCGACGATAAAGCCAATGGGTGCGAGTTGCGATCGCAGTTTTTCGGCAAGTTTTAAACTGACCTCTTCGCGCTTAGTGGCATAGACCTCTTCGGCGGTATATCCAGAAATAATTTCCCGTGAAATTGATCGAAATCTAGAAACCACAATTTCGCGTTCTTCAGTACCAATATTCAGATAAATACTCGCCGCCTTAGCAGGATCGATGCGATATTGAATGCTGACATCAATTCCTAGTGCTAAGCCTTCCTTTGAGGTTGCGCCAATCTCTTCTTTGAGATCGCGTAATCGGACTGAAAATTGCACCACATCCGCAAAAGGATTAATGGCGTGAATACCTGCGGGTAAGCTGCGATCGCTGACTTTGCCCTGAAAATCTTCTACACCAACATTCCCCGCAGGAATGACGATGATCAATCGGCTCAGGGCATTTATCGTTGCCAACAGCGCAATCAATCCCGAAACCGATTGGATGACTAATTGAGCAATGCGATTGTCAACTAGCTTTTTGTTACTAAAAAATACAACTATTGAGACTAATGAGGCGATCGCAGAAATAATAAACGACATTTTTATACCCCTAGATTACCAGAATTAAAAATTTGGGCTGCGGTTAATATTAGTTGTGGAAAAGCGATTGAAATCAAGCGATCGCTGTCGCGAAACTGTTGTACTTCATATTCTCCATCCACTAGCTGATAAATTGACAAGGTTGGCTGTTTCGGAAAGCCGATATAGCGCCTTCCACCTAAGCCCAAGTAATCAATAATCCAATATTCAGGAATATTTAAGGCTTCATAATCCCGTAATTTCGTCAAATAATCATCCTGCCAATTAGTACTGACAACCTCAATGATTAGACGAATAGATTTGCCCTTAGTAACAGTGGAACGTTTTTTCCATATAGGTTCTGACTCTATACTAGATTGATTTAACACAATCACATCAGGAATGTAGCCTGACTTATAAGAGTCTATTGGTTTCACAAATGCTTGGCGAGGAATAAAACAATCCATCGAGTGGCGATCAATTTCTACAGACAACTTTGATGCAGTGAAGCCACCTACTTGTTCATGGGTTCCTGTTGGCTGCATTTCGACAATTGCTCCATCATAAAGTTCATAACGACCATAGCCATCTGGATACCAATCCAGAAACTCGTCAAAGGTAACTTCTCTAGCCGCAGATTGAAACATAAACATCTCCGCATTTGGTATTTATACTTTAAGGATAGGCGGCGCGAAGCGCCGCCTATCCTTTGTTTAATCAACGAAATGGCATCGAGTAGAGTAAACCGCCTTTCTTCCATGTGCGATTTAACCCGCGTGGAATATCTAGGGGGGCAAGATTACGATTGTAGATATCACTGTAATTTCCCACTTGCTTAAGAATCTGGGTTGTCCAATCTGGTGCTAGCCCAAGCTCAATACCTAGGGAATCCGATGTACCGAGAAATCTGGAAACTTCAGGATTTTTCGTGTCTTTAAAAATCTGGTAATTATCCATGTTAATGCCCAATTCTTCGGCATAAAAAGTGGCATAAATTATCCAAGTCACGACATCCCGCCAGCGATCATCATTACCAACTAGAGCTGGACTGAGGGGCTCCCTTGATAAGCTGAGATCGAGGATTTTGTGATCAGCTGGACGTGGTAGTTTACTTCTCCATGACGCAAGTTGCGATTTCTCTGAGGAAATCCCATCACATTCGCCTTTTGTATAAGTACTCAAGACTCCATCAAGATCAGGCAGAATGATCGACTCGATCGCAATGTTTGCTTCTTTGAATGTAGATTCCAAATTTGTAGCGTTGATTCCAGTTTCTACACAGATTTTTTTATTCTCTAACTCTTTGAGAGCGATCGCAAATTCTTCACTAGTGTTGGGGGCTTCACTATTTTTTGAGGATCCACTGTTTTTTGGTGTTTGTTTATCTGATTTACTATCTTTTTCAGATCGACTCTCAGGGCTACTAGTGGGGCTACTAGTGGGGCTAGGAGAAGCTGATGGTGAAACTGTAGGACTTGCACTGGGAGAACTGGGACTAGATGCGCTGGGGCTAGGAGAACTACTTGTGGGCTTTGCCCCAATCCTGAGCATTACTCCCTGCCCATCAAAAAAAGTTGTGGGCGCAAAGGAAATATTGGAGGTGACATCACGGGTTAATGTGCGTGAGGTGTTGCGCATCAAGATATCAACATCCCCATTTTGGATGGCGGTAAAGCGATCTTTTGCTAGCAGTGGCTTAAACTCAACTGCCGTAGCATCTCCTAAGACCGCAGCAGCGATCGCGCGGCAATAGTCAACATCTAAGCCACTCCATACGCCTTTGTCATCAACATAGCTAAATCCTGATAGCTTGCCATTCACGCCACAAATTAGCTTGCCGCGAGCTTTTACCCTTTCTAAAACTCCCTCTGGATCTTTGCTTTTAGTCACAGTCTGCGCAGTTGGTGAGGCGGTAGCCGTAGGTGAGGCAGTGGGGCTTGGTGCTGATTTCTCCTGACATCCTGATAGTAATGTGATCGTTAGGCTTGCAAAAAAACACCATTGTCGCAGTGGTGTCTTTTTAGAATAGGTTTGGTCTTTACGTTTCAGGAGTGAAGCAATGTTGGGTAAATGCTTGGGCATTAAGCTCATGGGATTACTAATTTCTAGCGCGATCAATCTATGGTCTATATTTGCAGCTTACATCGATTCCATCAAATTTAGAACAAATCAAAACTAAAAAGACGAGAGGCAGCGCTTTGCGCCGTCTCTCATCTTTATTTTAAATCGAGAGGTAAGCGGCAAGTTTCTCAAGCTGGCGATCGCCGTCTGAGCGATCTAGAAAATCATTAGCTATATCCACAAGATTTGCTATAGAAGTTTTAAATTTACCTTAGGTAAATTTAAAACCTCAAAGCCATACTAGAGTTTGTTTTTTAGTTTTCCAATGAGCATTTGCCTATTGGAAAAACCAATTTTTAAAATGAGAATTGCTGTGGTTTTTCTTTAGAATTAGGAACTATTGACTGATAGAGATTATATTTATCCTTACGACCTTCCATTTGTTTTAGCACCAAAATAAATTTGGCTCAAAATCCTCAAAATATTAATATGGAAAATCCTGCCATTAACGACCATCAAATCCATCCGCTGCTCTCTCAGAGATGGAGTCCCCGTGCCTTTGATAGCAAACTTGTTGAAACAGATAAACTTGCGCAATTATTTGAAGCAGCAAGATGGTCTTCTTCTTGCTTTAATGATCAACCTTGGGCATTTATTGTGACAACCAAAGATGACACAGTGAACTATCTGAAACTACTTGATTGTTTAGTTCCTGCCAATGTTATATGGGCGCAGGTTGCGCCAGTCTTGGGGTTAGTGATTGCCCAAAAGAACTTTAAACATAATGGTAAACCTAATGCTTGGGCAGAGTATGATGCTGGGCAGGCTACCGCAACCTTAGTATTGCAGGCTACGGCTTTAAATCTGGTCGCTCACCAAATGGGTGGATTTGATGCTGCTAAGGCGATCGCTACTTTTAATATCCCTGAAACGGCGAAACCTGTGGCAGCGATCGCGATCGGTTATGCAGGAGAAACCAGTAATTTGCCTACTGAGTTACAAGAGCGTGAAACCGCTGCTCGTAATCGTCATCCCCTTTCCAGCTTTGTTTTTACAGGTGAATGGGGGAGTTCTGCCCCGTTTGTATAGTTTTATACCAAAACACAAAATGGCTATGCCATTTTGTGTTTTGGTATAAAAAGATTAGAGAGTGCATGAAGTGCACTCTCTAATCTTTTTATACTAAGCCTGCTTGAGCTAAGCCCAAAATTAGACCTGCACCAAGAAGATGACCAAAACTAGTAACAGCTAGCAATTCTGCCAAGCCAAAACCTGCAAATAGACCAGGTAATTCTACAGGCAAGCTAGGACCAACACCCTTGACTTGAATACCATAGCGAGCAACGACTAATGCAAATGCATTAGCAGTTATCATGATCAAAGCAACACTTGGCGACCAAATAGGAGTAGCGGGAACTGAGGCAAGTAAGTTAAAAGCTAGATTTGTCATAAATTTGTATTCCTAAGTCTAATTACCTATAAAAAATTTTAATTTCCATAATCCTAAGAGGTATCCAGACATCAAAAAATTCTTCTTAAGCTAAATTCATTAAACTTAGTAATCGTTTACAGTCAACAAAGAATAAATTCACTTAGTGAATTTATTCTTTGAGAAATTTTAGATTTCTTCTAAGACTTTGAAGCGCACATGATTTAGAGCTAGCTCTCCAATGGAATAAGGCTGAGGCTGAATCGTCTCAAAAAAGATGCCTTTGCCAATTTCTACATGATACCAAGGTAGCCCCATAAACCATCGGGTGGGATAGGGACGATAGCCAGTATCATCTGGATTCGATTCCATTGGCAACCATCCAATGCTGGGAATATAGAACTCAATCCAAACGTGATTGTAATATTGATGCAGAGGGATGTTCATCATCAATTCGCTATCATGGGGACATTTATAACGTCCGACCGTGCGACAAGCAATTCCATTTAATCGAGTTAAGGCTAATAACAAACCGACATATTCTCCACAAGAGCCTGTGCCTCTAACTAGAACTTCTTCTGGTGCAGCAATGTAAGGCGTGACACGGTATGAGAGCTTGTCATAGACATAATCACGAATCAATAGCATCTTCCGCAAAATATTGGTTTCACCTCCCACGGCTTCCTTTGCGGCGGCTTGAATGAGTGGATGATCCATGCTCAATCCATCATCATCCACAAGATAAAGTTTCTGCATTTCAGGAGATAGTTCAGGGACAAATTCTACTTCACTATCTTTAAGTTCATACTTGATTCCACGAAGCTCTAGGGTTGCTTTCCAGCCAAACATTCTCGATTCTTCAGGTTTTAAGTTTCCTAGTTTGAATGCAGCGACACGCTGACCATCGACAATTTCTTCTTCAAAGGGAATGCCTATTGGCTCGATCGCTAATAATTTTTGGCGATAGGTATCTGTAGGATAGGCAACTCGCCATGTGAGGTTATAGACTGAAGTTGGTTCCTCAGAGGAGAGTTCCTCAAGATAGATCATCTCTACTTTATAGCCAGTTGTGAGGGTGTAGTTTAACTTTTCATCTTGGTATTGATTAAACTTGAGGCGATGAATAAAAGTCTTTTCGCGTGCCGAGACCGAAAATGGCTCATCCAAATCATTAGGATTGTCGCGAATATAGTTTTCGTCACCTGAATAAACTACATATAAATCATTGCCCAAAAATCCTAATCCCATAGGATTGGGGAATGGAGTCAAACCACGATGTACCACTTCGCCTGTTTTGGCATTAAGTCGATAAACTGTCTCCTCGGTGCGATCGCTAACCCACAATTCTTCACCGACTAACGTCAGCGCTTCAAATCCTGCCCCAGGAGCATCCATAATTCGGAGCAAGGTGCGTGTGGCGCGTCCAAACACAAAAATTTTGCCAACTTCACTAGAACTTACATACACGCCACCATCAGAGACTGCGATGCCATCGATTTTGTTGGGTAGCTCCATAAATGGTTGCAGATCAAAATCAACCATATTGCAGTAATAAATGCCATTTTCCTTGGTAATCCACAGCGTCTCCCCTGCGATCGCTAAACCTGTTGCATCTCGAAACTGCAATGCTGTGTAATTATTCAGCACCGTTGCACCTTCAGAGAGGGGATCGATTTTGAGTAGATGCCCTTGATAGGAATCTACACAAAGTGCGTAGGGTTTGCCATTATCTACATCAGTACTTACATCGGTTTGCCACACTAAACCATGAAGGTTATAAGCGCCAATGGGATAAATCGTGCTTGGTAAACTGGGCATAGGGTATTTAGGCGGGTGTATGGGCGGATAAATTTAGAAAAGCTTTAGTCTTTCTACAAATTCTGATCTGACTTCAAAAGCAACATTAGTTCCGTAGCGAAGACAACAGTTGTGATATCTGGATAAGTATATTGCGTTCTCTGGTACTACGGGGCAAAGCACTGTAGATTGGACTACTTCATTAGTTGTGAACGGCTAAGCCGAGTAAACCGACGAAATGTTCGATCACAGCCACAAGAAGGGGCGCAGGGCGAAGCCCCACAATAGGTTTATATTCTTATTTGTGGCGGGGTTGAAAACAAATTGCTGTAATTATTCACAGCGAAAGGATTATGTTACTTTGGTTTGCTGGGGCGGTTACTAAATACTTTCATATCTCGACCGTTCTAGCCTTTTATAATCAAGCTGGATGCAAATAATTTTTCATGGTTGGCTGTGTCAACTATATAAAAACTATCTGGGTTTTAATTTGCGGTAAAGCGCTGTAAACATATTTTCTTTACATTACATTTTTTTGGACAGTAAATGAGGCAATACTCTATACCCACAATTGTTTCTTATCTGGTCGGTCCGACGCTGATTATCGTCAGTCATGTCGGTTCGCTACTTGTTTTAACAACTGGTTTATCATGGGGTGCGATCGCATGGATCATTACATTATATTTAATTCGGATGCTTGCCACGACTGGCATTTATCATCGATTACTTACTCACAAAAGTTATCAAACCCCTGCGCCACTATTATGGATTGGTAGTATTGTCGCAGCATCGGCGGGACAGATGGGGCCAAGTTGGTGGAAAGCGCACCACCTGATGCATCATCAATATGTTGAAAGCGATCGCGATCCGCATTCTCCCTATACGCCATTTTTGGGAATTAAAGGATTTTATTGGTCTCAAGGAGGCTGGCTGTTATCTTCCCGTTTCTTTCCAGATAAATTACCCCTTGATGTTGAAAGCGATCTGGTTTTAAAAGTGATTGACCGTTTACATTTCATCCCCCTAGTAGCACTTGGGGCAATTTCATACTATTTTGGGGGCTTGGAATATCTCGGTGCATTTTTTCTCAGCACGACATTGCTATTTCACGGTGTCCAGACTGTAAACTCGCTCAGTCATATTGTGGGGGATCAACCATTTATTACTGACGACCATAGCCGCAACAGTGGATTAGTGGCGTTTCTTACTCTAGGAGAAGGTTGGCACAATCTGCATCATGCTTTTCAGGCATCTTGTCGGCACGGTATCACCATTCGCGATGGTGAGGTTGTCTATCTGCCAGATCCCACTTTTGGCTTTATTAAAATGCTTGAGTTCCTAAAGTTAGCATCAAAGCTGAGATTACCTAGCGAAAAGGATTTGCTGGCAAAAGCCAAAAAGCAAGATTTTCAGAACTTAGAATTAGCGCTCGCTTCAAAAAAAACAAATTTTTAATCTATTAAGATGGAATTGCACTGTATGCAAAAAAGGAAGCATCGCTTAGCGATGCTTCCTTTTTTGCATACAAAGTTTATGTAACTCAACGTAACCCCACATTAACTTAGGTAAATTCTTCGCTATTAAAAACCTAAAAGTTGGCTATACTACATCCCAAGTTCTTAACTTAGAGTATCTTTGGCAAACTGCTACATCAAAATCAAAGTAGTTCTCAAGTTGAGCTTTTTCATGATTTCTTGTCTGAGCAATCTTCTAGATATTAAGAGGAACCAACATGACTTCTACGAATTTATTCCCAAATATTCAGTCTCAGAACCCTCTTGTGGGAAATGAAACATTCAAAAGTCCGATCGCATATAAAGCCACAAGATTAATGGCTGGAGCTTTTAACGCGACACAAATGGCTTTAGCTGAAGCCTATATTAACGGATTAGAAATACCAGACTCCGTTTTTCGATCGCTATTGCATACATCGATGCCGATCTTGTTTAAGCACTTTCCTAGTCTACTGGCTCCCTACGAATGGGTGTTACAGGAATCAGATCAGCTTGCCGAGTCTTCACGAGAACTGATGAAGGTGCAGTATGACCTACCTCAAGCCATGCTGAATCCGATGCTTGGCAATTGGCAAATCATTTATCCTAAGTACAGTATGGGACTTTGGGAGAATGGAGCAATCGATCTTGAAGAATCTCAAAAGCATATGATTGATCAAGTGATTGAACGTCTAGAGATCGTTGATGGAGACAATATTTTAGATTTTGGTTGTGGTTGGGGCTGTGTACCCAATTACATTATGTCGAAGTTCCCTAACGTCCGATTTACAGGGCTGAATTTGAGTCATCAACAATGTGAGTACATGCGTCATAAAATGCAAGATTCAGAGAGCTTCCTGAGTTCAGGTCGATTCACTTTGCATGAAGGAGATTTGAACGAGGCGCAGTTCACTGAAAAATTTGACAAAATCCTCTCTGTCGGAGTCTTTTGTCATGTTGGCAATCTCACCAATGCCTTCCAAAAGCTCGCTTCTTTTCTCAAAAGTGATGGCAAGGTATTCATTCACATCATTACCGTGCGTACTCCAAATCATATGTCGTCTGGATTCACGCACAAGTATATTTTCCCTCACGGGCGCTACTGGAATTATGATGCAGTTCCTAACCATAACCGCGATCTTAAAACCATCGATCGCTGGTATATAAATGGCATCAACTATCATAAGACTTTGACAGCTTGGTTAGAGAGATTTGACGCTTCTCAAGATATTGCTATGTCTCTAGATTATGGCATGGACTACGCCAAGTTCCGTCGCATCTGGCGGTTCTATTTATTGTTGCTAGGTACAATTTTTGCGACTTGCGATGGTGAATACAATGGGAATGGTCAGTATCTAATGACTCATGCCTGAGTACTTTAAAAAGCTGAAAAATACGGAGCTTTGCGCCACATTTTTTAGCTTTTTAATTGATATCTTCTTCAGATGTAGGCAAAAAGCGAAGCTTCGCTTTTTGCGATAAAATAGACATTAGTATTGATGTTGTGGAACGCAGATATTTAAGCGCAAAGCGCTGTAGTTCTTTTGATTTTAAAAAGGATAGGTGGATTAAATCTCTGCCTATCCTTTTTGTCCTGTTTGCAGATTCCATAAACCTGCGTAGATTCCATTGTTAGCAACTAGCTCATCATGAGTTCCCATCTCCACTACTTTGCCCTGATCCATCACATAGATGCGATCGGCATTGCGAATAGTGGATAGACGATGGGCGATCGCGATCGTTGTGCGATTTTTGGTAATCCGATCCAAAGATTTTTGGATCGCCGATTCCGTTTCATTATCCACTGCCGAAGTTGCTTCATCGAGGATTAAAATCGGTGGATTGCTTAACACTGCACGGGCGATCGCAATGCGTTGTCTCTGACCACCTGATAGCTTTTGACCACGCTCACCGACAATCGTATCGTAACCCTTGGGCAGAGATTGGATAAAGTCATGGGCTTCGGCAATCTTGGCAGCTTCGACAATCTGATCCACGGTGGCATCAAAGGAACCATAGGCAATATTTTCTAAAACTGAGCCATGAAATAGAAATACATCTTGGCTTACCCAACCCATACAAGAACGTAGCGATCGCAATTCTAAGTCGCGAATATCAATACGATCGAGCAAGATATTTCCCGATTGAATTTCATATAAACGTAGGAGCAACTTCACCAAAGTACTTTTGCCCGAACCCGTTGCCCCAACGATGGCAGTAGTTTTATGGGCGGCGATTTCTAAGGATAGATTTTCTACAATTGGGAAGTTTGCGGCGTAGCCAAAGGTGACATTTTTTAACTGAATATCGCCATTGACTACAGAGTCTAGTACTTGCGATCCTGAGTGAATTGCGATCGGTGTATCCAGTAAATCCAGAATGCGGTTAGTCGATGCCATTGCCCTTTGATATTGATCGAGGGTTTCACCTAAGCGCGTGAGCGGCCATAAAAGTCGCTGAATTAGATAAATCATCACGGAGTAATTGCCTACCGACAGCCTGTTTGCCTGAACCTCCAAGCCACCATAATAAAGAATCGCAATAAATCCCATAAAGATCAGGATTCTGATCAAAGGAACAAACGCGGCACTATAGGCGATCGCCTTGCGATTACTTTGACGATATTGATTACTTTCCTTCTCAATACGTTTACGTTCATAGCCTTCTGTCACAAACGCCTTAATAGTCGTAATCCCGCCGATATTATTCGATAGTTGCCCGTTCAGCAGTCCCACTTTTTCGCGAACTTCCGCATAGCGTGGCGCAAGGAATTTCTGAAACCAAATCGAACCCCATAAAATAAATGGCATCGGCGACAGCGCTAACCAAGCCACATTTGGCGTAATAACAAAAAATGCACCACCAATCAACAGAATCGTCGCTGAAACTTGAATTACTTCATTTGCACCACCATCGAGAAACCTTTCTAACTGATTGACATCATCACTCAAAATTGACATCAATCCACCCGAACTCCGCTCCTCAAAAAAGGCTAGTTCTAACTCTTGTAAATGCTGATAAGCATCAAGGCGCAAGTCATGCTGGATCGTCTGAGCAAGGTTACGCCACTGAAGCGCATAGGCATACTCAAAAAGCGACTCCAAGCCCCAAATCACACCACTAATTGCCGAAAGTACTAGTAACTGCGCTGCTAATCCTTGCACCCCAAAGGGATTTGCCCAAAAGTTCTCTTTTTGCAGTACCAGATCGATCGCTGCCCCAATCAGGACTGGCGGAGCCAAATCGAAGAATTTATTTAAAATTGAGCAAGTTGTCGCCGTCCAAATTTGTTGGCGATAAGTACGGGCATAGCGAGTCAGTCGGATGAACGGATGAACATTAGACATTTATTTTCTCTCTTTGGCTCTTTCATAGGCTAAATCATGTTCAGCGAAACTGATGATTTGAACTCGTTTGGGTGATGGCGATTCATAGGCTCGATAAACAAGACGATAGCTTACACCGTTGCAGCTTATCTCTAGCGCTCTGTGATTTTTGAGGTCACCGCGCAAATCGTGACTAGGAACTCCTCTCGTTTGATATGGATCAAGCTTCAAGACTCTTTGATATTGGATGAAGTCTTCTCTTAATTCTTCAGGCAATAGAGGTATATCTTCGGCTTGAATATCCTGATGTAGGGTAATTCTATACATTTGCTTTTTGATAGCCTTTTTTTTCCAGCCAAGCGTTTAAAGCTTTCTCATCAACTTGTTCATCCTCCCCTATAGATGTAATCCATTTGCTGGGATCGTCTTGGTCGGTTAGCCGTGAAATTGCTTTCGCTTCTGCTGAATGAGGGGCAAATTTGGCGCTAAGAGTTTGATATATTTGCCATTTTTGAGGATCAGGCAAAGCCTCTATGGTGTCTAGCAAAGCTGCATTTCTAGCATTATCAGCTAGGAGTTTGCTAAGTTCTTCTGGTGGGGCATCTTGCATTAATTCTTGAGCAAATTCCCAGATTGGTTGTGAGGTTGTCTGCTGGTCTCTTACTTCAGGCTCAGATTTACGAAAGCGTCTATTTTTGGTAAAGAGGAAAAAGTCTAAAACTTCTTGAATTAGTATTTCTGGACTATTTTGAATTTCTTGTAAAAGTTGTTCTTTGGCAGTCATTTTGTATTGCTCCTATTTTTTACAGATTACTACTTAGCACGGGGATAATCCGCTAACACTTGCTTGAGATATTTGCCAGTATAAGATTTTTTGACCTTGGCGACCTGTTCGGGCGTACCTTCCGCAACAATTTCCCCACCGCGATCGCCTCCTTCAGGGCCCAAATCAATCACCCAATCAGCACAACGAATCACATCGAGATTATGCTCAATCGTGATGATGCTATTACCTTTATCGACTAGGCGCTGCATTACATCTAATAATTTATGCACATCGTAAAAACTTAAACCTGTAGTCGGTTCATCAATGAGATAGAGGGTTTTACCTGTCGCTCGTCGGGCAAGTTCCGTCGCTAGCTTTACCCTCTGGGCTTCCCCACCTGAGAGCGTGGGCGCAGATTGTCCAAGACGCACATAGCCTAAACCCACATCCACCAGCATTCCCAATTTAGTATGAGCAGAAGGAATATTCTCAAAGAAATGCATTGCTTCTTCGATGGTCATATCTAACACATCGGCGATCGTCTTCTCTTTGTACTTCACCTGTAGAGTTTCGCGGTTATATCTTGCACCTTTGCAAACATCGCATTGCACATAGACATCGGGAAGAAAATTCATTGAGATAACATTTACACCCTGTCCAGAGCAAGCCTCGCAACGTCCACCCTTGACGTTAAAAGAGAACTGTCCTGCTTTATAGCCTCTAGTTTTTGCCGCAGTCGTCAGCGCGAAAGTTTCGCGAATGACATCAAATAAGCCTGTATAAGTAGCAGGATTGGAACGAGGTGTACGTCCGATCGGAGATTGATCAATGACGATGAATTTATCTAGAGCTTGAAGTCCTTTAATTTCATCAATGCCTTTAGGGGCTGGCACTTTGCGCGAAAAATGATGATCTAGAGAATTATGCAACAGGTCATTAATGAGCGTAGATTTACCCGAACCTGATACACCTGTGATACAGACTAGCTTTCCTAATGGAAGTGTGGCATTAACATGTTTAAGGTTATTGAGATAGGCATTACAAATTTCTAAATATTTGCCATTGCCTTCGCGACGCTCTGCGGGTGTGTGAATCAGTTTTTGTTTAGATAGATAAGCACCTGTGAGGGAGTCAGGATGCTGCTCAATATCCTTGACAGTACCCTGCGCGACGATCGTACCGCCATGCACTCCCGCCCCTGGGCCAATGTCTACGAGATAGTCAGCAGCGCGAATGGTTTCTTCATCATGTTCGACCACGATTAGCGTATTACCCAAATCGCGAAGTTTGGTTAATGTCGCAAGCAGCCTAGAGTTATCCCGTTGATGTAGTCCTATGCTCGGCTCGTCAAGAACATAGAGAACGCCCGTCAAACCAGAACCAATTTGGGTAGCGAGACGAATACGCTGCGCTTCGCCACCAGAGAGAGACATGGTAGAACGATCAAGAGTGAGGTAATCTAAGCCTACATCCAGCAGAAATTGCAGTCTGGCTTCGATTTCCTGTAAGACCCGATCGCCTATTTGTCTTGTCCGATCATCGAGATCGAGATTTTTGAGGCGATCGCGACAAGTCCCTATCGGCACTGACACAAAATCGTTAATGTTATAGCCACCAATCCGAACTGCTAGAGATTCTGGTTTCAGCCTTGTTCCTTCGCAAGTCGAGCAAGACTCTTCGATGAGATAGTTCTCTAATTTCTGTCTTTGCGATTCTCCAGCTTCTTTATATTGCTGTTCGAGGATGGCGATCGCACCTTCATAGCGCTTGTAATATCCCTCACTGCGATCGCGATAGAGCGAATCTGGCTTAATTAAAATCTTTTCAGTTGTGCCATGCAGAATAATATCAATCTGGGACTGGGTAAGATTTTCCCAAGGTGTAGTAATCTCAAAGCCTGCATATTCACCAACACTCGCTAACAGTGAAATGTAGTAAGTATGGGTTTTATCTGCCCAAGGCGCGATCGCGGCATAGACAGGCAAAGATGCATCGGGAACTAGCAACTCAGGACTAAAAGTTTTAATACTTCCCAAGCCGTGACAGGTTGGACAAGCACCATAGGGAGAATTAAAGGAGAACATGCGTGGCGATAGTTCTTCCATAACTGCGCCATGCTCAGGACAGGCAAAGTTTTCTGAGAAAGTTAGCAGATTGCTAACTTTCTCAGATTTAGGGTCTGGGGATGATGGCAAAATCTCGACCATCGCAATCCCTTCGGCACGTTTCAGACAAGTTGCGAGGGAATCAGTCAAACGTTCTTGAATATCATTTTTGCGAACTAGACGATCAACTACAATTTCAACATCATGCAGTTTGTTTTTATCTAATTCGATATTGTCACTAAGTTCTCGCACTTCTCCATCTACCCGCACCCGCGCAAAGCCTTCACTCGCTAGGGTTGATAGTAATTTCTTATGAGTTCCCTTTTTGCCACGAATTACGGGTGCTAATAATTGAAATTTAGTGCGATCGCTAAGCTCCATAATCGAGTCCACCATCCGATCAATGGTCTGGGGTGCAATATTGCGATCGCAAATCGGGCAATGTGGCGAACCTGCGCGACCAAATAATAGCCGCAAATAATCATAAATCTCGGTGACCGTACCAACTGTTGATCGGGGGTTATGGGAAGTTGATTTTTGGTCAATCGAAATAGCAGGACTCAAGCCCTCAATGTAGTCCACATCGGGCTTATCGACTTGTCCCAAAAATTGCCGTGCATAGGCGCTCAGCGACTCGACATAACGGCGTTGACCTTCGGCAAAAATCGTGTCAAAAGCTAGAGATGACTTGCCAGAGCCAGACACACCCGTAAACACGATCAGGCGATCGCGGGGAATCGTCAGGTCAACATTTTTGAGATTGTGCTGTCTAGCACCTCTAACGTGGATATGGGTATGGTCTGGCATTCGATCGCGATTTATGCTTTAGCTGGCGTAAAGATTTGTTACTAGTGTATGCGATCGCTGGGAGATTTGTGGTGGTTGTAGTTATTCTGGCTTCTTGGGAAATACGCATTTTACGGTAATTTTTAGATTGGAGCTTGCGCCGCCTGATGCGATGAAGGGTACTCCTGCTTTGGCATCTAGGCTCACGCCAAACTCTAGGGTGACTTCACTGACTTCGGCGCTTCCTAGATTACGAAAGGCGTTGAGGGTGTTAACGGTATAGCCTCGCACGAGGCTTTGCATGGCTTGAAAACTTTGGATTGCTTTTTCTTTGGCGGCGGCTTGAGCCTTTTCCCCGACCAGAAAATCACGGTTGTGGGAGGTGATTTTATCAGTTTCTTCGACTTGAAAATAAATGATGCTGCCGTCTTCGAGTTCGGTGGGGATGAGTTGGGGCATGGTTTCTCTCTTGTAAATTAAGGGATTTATGTATGTGATTGAGTTTGATCTTATTTGCTCAGTACATCTAAGTTTTCTCTGGTTTGAGAATAATGAGTATAATGAAATCAATTGTATTTTATTTCAAGTTTAGGAGTTTGTGATGGAAGCAATTACTATTAATGTTGACAATGAAGTGGCTCAGGCTTATCGAGAAGCAGAATTTAATAAGCAACAAAAATTAGGCATGATGATTAAGTTGTTTTTTCAACCAGATTTGGCTAGAAAGACTCTTAGTGAGGTGATGGAAGAGATTGCTGATAAAGCAGAGCAGAGAGGGTTAACTCCAGAAATATTACAGTCAATCCTCGAAGACGATGATGAATAGACGTTTTGTTTTAGATAACAATATTTTTGTCAGTGCTTTGCTTGTCAAAAATTCTGCTCCTTTTTGGGTGATTAAAAAGGTAGAAGAGATGGGGGTAATTTTATATTCGGAAGCGACTTTATTAGAACTTAATCAGGTTTTAAATCGCAAAAAATTTATTAAATATTTTACTGTAGAAGAGAAGCAAGAATTTATTGTTAAGTTGATCGAGAGTGCTGAATTGGTTGTAATTACAAAATCTATTGATGTTTGTCGAGATCCTAAGGACAATAAGTTTTTGGAGTTGGCTGTTAGTGGTGATGCTGATTTTATTATTTCTGGGGATCAGGATTTATTAGTTTTAAATCCTTTTAGAAATATTGAAATAATAACTGCTAATGATTTTTTAAATAGATTTAACTCATGTTACGCAGAAGCCTAAAAAGGTTTCAGAGACTGCCATTCCAAGTGAGATTGCTGCAAAGCCTTGATATATAATTTGGATTTGAGAGCGAAGTGATTGAGCTTAGAATTAAGTTTG
>JBIKYZ010000474.1:0-4906 GCA_044354985.1 Pseudanabaena sp.
CCATTCATAGCACGCTTGCTCATCTAGCAATTGGGTTAGGGGAAATTTGATCATCTTAATCTCTGAAAATTCAAAACGACTTACTCCTATTTTGCCATTTCACCTATTTACCCAGATGAGCCAAAGTCTTTTAAGATCTCCCAGAGCTGCGGTAGAGTCTCTAACCGATGCTGTCGCTTGATTTGCCCCACCATTAAATCTACGGTTGAATTCATTATCAGCCATTAACAACAGCATAATAAACTCAATAAAAGCAGCAATAGAGGGGATACCAGTCCAGAAAAACAGTAAGTAAACGATTCCCCAACCAGATTGTCCTAGATAAAATTTGTGCGCTCCAAATGCTCCTAGAAAGAAACACCAAAGAATTGCACTAGTTCTAGTCCTCATTACTATTTCCCTCTTAAAACTTGGTTAGTGTGTAACTACAGGCTTATCTTACAGGCTTAGAAATCTTCTTAGCTAGTAAATATACTATGAGGATTCCCAATTTTGCCTCTAGTAAAACTATGGAAATTTGCAGAAAAGGATGCATATCGGGATTGGCGTTAAGGGCAAACACAGCTAGCCCAACGAGAACCAAGGGGAAAAATCTCAAGTTTTTGACTATGGGTTTCACGCTCGAATGTTTAAAACCAGATATCATTAGCTTTTTCTCTGCAAGAGCGATCTCTAAGATCATGCCCTATTTATATCTAAAACTCAACACCTCGATATATTTCCGCGATTCTGCACCCGATCCTTAATCCTATTGTTGATAGCTATCAAGTACTTACCCCAGAAGAAAAAGCCGACTTGCGCACCCGTTTAGGCGATTATGTCAGAACCTATGCCTTTTTAGTGCAGATTATTACTTTTACAGATGCCGATCTCGAAAAGTTTTATCAGTTTTAGGACTTACGCAAAAGAACGAGCCGTAGGGGCAATTCATGAATTGCCCCTACGGCAAAATTAGGCTTTCAGGGCATTTTTGCGTAAGTCCTAACATTTTGTAAATTGGTAATAAAGAATTGATAGCGATTTAATTGTATAGCGCGATCGCCCAAAATAAAGGTAGGATTTTCGATGGATTAGTAACAACACCGCAACCGTCATGGATCACCCAAAAAACTTGGGCTACGCACAGCCAGCCGAATGGCAAACACACCAAGCCTGTTGGCTAGCCTTCCCCAGCCATCGCGACCTGTGGTTAGAATATCTCGATATTGTTCAAGCTGAATTTGTCGCTCTTGCGAGAGCGATCGCTAAATCCGAAAAGCTAGAAATATTGGTATTAGAGGAAACTGCCGCCCTTGCCAAAGAACTTTTGGGCGATTTGCCAGTGCGATTCCATCAGATTCCCTTTGGAGACATTTGGATGCGCGATATCACTCCCATATATATCAAAAATGCTGAAGGAACAATTGGAGCATTGCAATTTCAATGGAACGGATGGGGCGGCAAATATATGCTCGAACATGACGATCGCGTAGCCGAGAATATTCTTCAGACAATGGATATTCCTAAATTTGAATTTGATTGGGTACTCGAAGGTGGTGCGATCGAGGTCGATGGCGAAGGAACATGTCTTACTACTAAGCAATGCCTACTCAATCCTAATCGCAATCCGCTGATGGATCAACAGGCGATCGAATTGGGATTAAAAAATGCCTTGGGAGTAGAAAAAGTACTGTGGATTGAAGAAGGACTTCTCAATGACCATACCGATGGGCATATCGACACGATCGCACGTTTTATTGCGCCGCATACCGTCATGTGTATGCAACCAACCTCTGAGGACGATCCTAATTATCAAGTTCTCAATAATATTGCTGCTCAATTAGAATCAATGTCCGATGCTAAGGGACGTAAATTGGATGTAGTTAAAATTCCTTCCCCTAGTCTCGTTCTTGATGATGAAGGCGAAATTATGCCCGCTAGCTATCTCAATTTCTACATTTCCAACGACAGCGTAATTATTCCTCTTTACGGTTCTGCTAATGATCAGCTAGCAGTTCAAGCCATCGCCAAGCATTTCCCAAATCGTCAAGCGATCGGGCTGTCAGCAAAGCATATTCTTCTTGGTGGTGGTGCTTTCCATTGCATTACCTGTCATCAGCCCAAATAGTAACTGATGTTACGTGGAAGTTTCTAAGACCCTCACCCCTAGCCCCTCTCCCAAAGGGAGAGGGGGACAAGAGTTTTCTGAATTTTGCTCCCCCTCTCCCTTTGGGAGAGGGGCTACCGTGTACACACAAGTCATAAAACCCAGTCAAGTCAACAATTAATCGCCCCCTAGCCCCCAATTCTGGGGGAACAAGAAAATAAAATTTCTTTCAAAGTCCCCCAGAATTGGGGGATTTAGGGGGATTAGATACATTTCAACGATGGCAGAGAGACTTGTGTGTACACGGTAGCTCTCCCAGAGAGGCTACCCGTGTACACACAAGTCTAGTTTTTGTCTGAAATCGAGAACGCCCTACACTCAAGTGCGGGCTAAGAGCTAAAACCAGTTAAAACGGGTTGATTTTGTTCAGTCATTTTCAGTCATCTTTAGATGACTTTAGCTTTTAGCCAAGAACTTGAGTTCTTGGTGACTTTTGTGTACAGGGTAGGAGAGGAGAGGAGGGAGTAAAACCCAGAAAATTCTTGTTCCCCTCGCCCTTTGGGAGAGGGGCTAGGGGTGAGGGACTATTGAACCTCGATACCACCAACGAAGCCGTTGATTGGGTTTGTACCTTACTCGCCAATGCGATCGCAGCCGAAGATATGCATATTCGTGAATATCGCGATCGCCCAGCTAAATGGACATTCACAATTCAAATGTATCTACCCGAAGACACTCAAATCTATCAACGCATAGAGACTATTTCTTATATCTTAAAACCACTCCATCGCACAGAGCTGACTACCGAATTACAAACTTTTGTATAGCAAAAAAGGTAGGGGCAATTCATGAATTGCCCCTACCTTTTTTGTGTTTCTTATACAGTGGTAACTGTTGTTGCGTGGAAGTCTGTAAAGCCCTCACCCCTAGCCCCTCTCCCGCAGGAGAGGGGAACAAGAAAATAATATGGATTTTGCTCCCCTTCTCCTGCGGGAGAAGGGGCTGGGGGATGAGGGTTCCACGTAACATCAGTGGTAAGTTAAAAAACGCTATAAATCGTAACTTGCTCTGCTAATTAAAAACAGAAATTGGGTTACGGGCTTATTTGTTTTCTAGACCGAGAACGCGACCGCCGTCAAAAGATGATGTTGAAAAATTATTTCTACTATATTCCTGACTATATTCAGGCTGTTGCGAAGCTGGAGATAGAAATGTTGAATTGGAAATACGGAGATCAGGACTGACAGTGAAGCAGTCGGTGCAAGTTTCAACTTTTGATACTACAACTGGTGTTACTACAACTACAGGTGGTGGTTCGGGAAGTGTGATGCTGCCACCTGTAATTGTTACACTTATATTAACAGAACCTGGTCCTGTGAATTCCTGTGGATCGAAATTTGCATTAATTACTGTTGGGGCAATCGTGAACGCAGCGTTATTACGAAATCCAACCGTTCCATCTGTTGTTCCCTGAAAACTTATAGTATCACCAATAGTATAATCTGTACCAGCAAGAACTACAGAAGAATTTACTGTCAGAGTACTTGGATTCGTATTATTAACAATCGTACCGTTAAACCCAGTGATACTAATAGCACCAAGCGGTGTCAAAACAGTAGTAGGGTTCAGATTAGTAGGAGCTGCAGACGTAGGACCAATCTGACTATCTACAGTCAACGCCAACTGTCCACTTAATATTGAAATAGTTTGGGCAAAAGTAACATCCGCTACCAAAATACTTCCGCTTGCAGCGGCAAGTAAAGCAGACAAGGCAACAAATTTTTTCATGATTTTTAGATTCGCTAGAAATGTAAAGAACAAGGATTTTCGGACAAAGACATAGAGCTCGTTTCCCCCAGCGATTACCTGACCAAATCAGCAATATCAATCTGCTAACAGTTCAGTAATCCACTAGATGTTCAATAGGCCTGAATTAAAATGCTGAACGATCAACATTGATAGGAACTGAAATAATGACTAAGCATTATTTCGATTCCTACTATAAAAAGCGATCTTTTAGAACCCATTTAAGAATTGCCTGACACTTCAAATCTTTAGGGCTTACGCAAAAATGACTTGAAACCTGCATTTTATCGTAGGGGCAATTCATGAATTGCCCCTACATTTCGTTCTTTTGCGTAAGTTCTAATCTTGTTTAAAGCTCTAGGTATCTAGCCCCCTAAGTCCCCCAATTCTGGGGGACTTAAATATGGTTCCCCCCAGAATTGCTACCGTGTACACACAAGTCTCTCTGTCATCATTGAAATGTATCTAAGCCCCCTAAATCCCCCAATTCTGGGGGACTTTGAAAGAATTTTATTTTCTTGTTCCCCCAGAATTGGGGGCTAGGGGGCGGATAAATGTTGACTTAGCTAGGTTTTATGACTTGTGTTTACACCGTAGCAGAATTGGGGGGCAAGAAGTACAATTCTTAAATGAGCTTTTAGAACGTGAATGTAGTTCTCAAAGCACCAATCGTGATTGTGTCGCTACTAGCGGTATTACCAGGACTAAACACAAACACCACTCCAGGAGTAATACTGATGTTCTTGGAAATAGGATAGCGATAGAACAACTCAAGATGGGTTGTGGTCGCAGGTTGAGAACCCGTAATTCCACCCGTGCCACTGAGCAAACTAGGGAAATTGATATTTCCACTCAAGTTACTGCTAGTGATGCTAGGTGGTTGCCCGACATTGGAGTTTGGAAAAAATTGAAGCAAAAAATGGATGAACGGCACATTAAGAGATGCCCAAATATTGGGCATGAGAAATCGAAGCACTAATGATTTAGGAGTACTAAGATAGTAGTATTTGCCAG